>JALYQD010000020.1 GCA_030856025.1 Actinomycetota bacterium | reverse complement strand
CGTCAGCGGAGTCGACGGCGGCGACATCTACGTCGACGGCCGTTTCTTCGTTCACTGCCTCGTCAAATGGCTTGGTCACTGTGATCCTTCTGTTACTCAGGTGAAAATCTTGAACATTACTTTGCTGAGCGCGAGGTCCAGTCCGGACACGAGCGCCATCATGAACAGCACAAACGCCAGCACGATGAAGAAGTAGTTGACGACCTGCGGACGGGTCGGCCATACGACTTTGCGGAGTTCTGCGACGGCTTGCCGATAAAAGGTGATCGGCGAGGTGCGGCCCGATTTGGTCGCCAACTCGTGATGATCGCTCACGTTTCTCCCTTTTCTCGTTGTTCGCACTTCTGGTCTGTCTGCATTGCGCAGGGCAGGAGGGAATTGAACCCCCAACCTTCGGTTTTGGAGACCGATGCTCTGCCAATTGAGCTACTGCCCTCTATGAATTCGCACCACTCGCACACCCTGTTCAGGGCATGGCGAACTAGAGTGAAATTCACCGGTCAGGCAAGTGTACGTGGTCGACTGCGCCGCCGTCGAACCGAGGTTTGACCACCTGTATGACCGCGGGTTTGACCGCGGGTTTGACCGCCCGTATGACTACCGCAAAACATGAGGTTCTTCTCAAGTTCTAGGATGGTGCCATGTCTTCGACGCCCAGCATTTCCAATTCCATCACCGTACGCCTCGAGGTTCCTGCCGGAGGTTCGGCGGTGAGCCAGCTGACCACGACGGTCGAGGAGTCCGGCGGCATCGTCACAGCCCTCGACGTGACGGGGTCGGGAACCGACATCCTGCGCATCGACCTGACATGTGCGGCCACCGACGCCGAGCACGCCGATCGCATCGTCGCGGCCCTCCGGGACGTCGGCGACGTCGATGTCCGCAAGGTGTCGGACCGGACCTTCCTCATGCACCTCGGCGGGGTGATCGAAACCGCGTCCAAGCACCCCATCCGAAACCGCGATGACCTCTCGATGATCTACACCCCCGGCGTCGCACGCATCTGTATGGCGATCGCGGCCGACAAGGAAGACGCCCGGCGACTCACCGTCAAGCGCAACTCGGTGGCCGTCATCACCGATGGCTCAGCCGTCCTCGGCCTCGGCAACATCGGGCCGTATGCCGCCCTGCCCGTCATGGAGGGCAAGGCCGCATTGTTCAAGGCTTTCGCCGACATCGATGCATGGCCGTTGTGCCTGGACACCCAGGACGCCGACCAGATCGTCGAAACCGTTGCAGCCCTCTCCCCCGGCTTTGCCGGGATCAACCTCGAGGACATCTCCGCTCCGCGCTGCTTCGAGATCGAGGCCCGCCTGCGCGCGCGCCTCGACATCCCGGTGTTCCACGACGACCAGCACGGCACCGCGATCGTCGTCCTCGCCGCATTGACCAACGCGCTGCGGGTCGTCGGCAAGGACCTGGCCGGCGTCCGCGTCGTGATGTCCGGCGCCGGCGCCGCGGGCACCGCCATCCTCAAGTTGTTGCTCACCGCCGGACTGCGCGATGTCACCGTGTGCGACATCGCCGGCGCGATCGGGCCCCATCGCGAAGACATGCACGATTCGATCGCGTGGATCGCGGCGCATACCAACCCCGAAGGGCGCAGCGGTTCGCTGACCGACGTCCTGCCAGGCGCCGATGTGTTCATCGGCGTGAGCGCACCGAATGTTCTCACCGCGGACGACGTCGTCTCGATGGGAGACAAGTCGGTCGTGTTCGCGCTGGCCAATCCGGATCCGGAGATCGAGCCGGCGATCGCCCGACGGCACGCCACCGTCGTCGCGACGGGGCGATCGGACTACCCCAACCAGATCAACAACGTCCTGGCCTTCCCGGGTGTCTTCCGCGGCCTGCTCGACGCGCACAGCAAGACGATCAACGACTCCGTCCTGGTGGCAGCTGCTGAGGCGATCGCAGCCGTCGTGACCGACGACGAGCTCAACGCCAACTACATCATTCCGAGCGTCTTCCACCCGGACGTGCACAAACGGGTGGCTGCCGCCGTACGTAAGGCCTGCGGCGGGTCCCACAAGGCCTGATCAACCTCGCCCAAACAACCCTGGAACCTGTACTGCGGCGTGCCACGGTCTGCCTTGATAAGAAACCAGCGTTTGTGCGCTCAACCGTCGTCGGCCGACGCAGACACCGCCTGACGTGTCGGCGGAGTCAATGCGAGGATGAGGCATGCGGTCCGTCTCCGCGCTGCCCAAAGCGCACTTGCACCTGCATTTCACCGGGTCCATGCGGCATTCGACCCTCGTCGAGCTCGCAACCCGGGACGGTATACGCCTGCCCAGCGCCTTGGTCGAGGACTGGCCACCACAGCTCGTCGCGACAGATGAGAAGGGCTGGTTCCGCTTTCAGCGCCTGTATGACGTCGCCCGGTCGGTGCTCAGGACCGAGGACGACGTCCGCCGGCTCGTGCGGGAAGCCGCACTCGACGATGCGGCCGACGGCTCGGTATGGACCGAGATCCAGGTCGACCCCTCCGGCTACGCAGCGCGGTTCGGCGGCATCACGGCCTTCACCGACCTCGTCCTCGACGCGGTTCGCGATGCGGCCGAGAACGCCGGCATCAGCATGGGCGTCGTGATCGCCGCCAACCGCACCCGCCATCCACTCGATGCCCGCACGCTCGCCCGGCTCGCGGCCCAATATGCCGGCCGCGGCGTCTATGGGTTCGGGCTGTCGAACGACGAACGGCGGGGCGACACGGCCGCCTTCGCACCGGCCTTCGCGATCGCCGAAAAGGCCGGGCTGGCCTCGGTGCCCCACGGCGGCGAGCTCCGCGGTGCGACGCATGTCAGCCAGTGCCTCGATCACCTCCACCCCAACCGCCTCGGCCACGGTGTGCGCGCAGCCGAGGATCCGCGCGTGCTCGACCGCATCGCGAACGACGGCATCACCCTCGAGGTCTGCCCGACATCAAACGTGTCGCTGGGCGTCTACGAAACCCTCGAGGAAGTCCCGGTCCGCACGCTCATGGAGGCCGGCGTCGGCGTGAGTCTGGGCTCGGACGACCCGCTGCTGTTCGGCTCTCACCTGGCCGGCCAGTACGCGGTCTTGCGCGCCGCGCAGGAATTCACCGACGCGGAGCTCGCCGAGCTCGCCCGGGGCTCGATCAACGGCTCTTATGCCCCCGACGACCTCAGGAAGCAGGCGCTCGCCGACATCGACGGCTGGCTGGCCGGTCCCGATGAGCTGCCACTGTGAAAGCCTGTGCCTATGAGTGAGCAACCTCCGCCACAGCCTCCGCAACAGCCCTACGGCCAGCAACCGTCATACGGCAATCCCCCGCCGGGTCCCGGCGGCTACGCCCAACCCGGATTTCCACAGCAGGGGTACGGCCAACCGATGCTGCCCAAGCACCCCCAGGCCCAGACCGCGATGGTGCTGGGCATCATCGCTCTCGCCGGCGGTTTCATCTGCCTGCTGCCGATCTTCGCCAGTCCGTTCGCCTGGTACATAGGCGCCAAGGCCAAACGGGAGATAGTGGCCGAGCCCGGACGTTGGAGCGGTCAGAACGACGCCCAAGCCGGAGTGATCATGGGCATCATCGGCACGGTCCTGATCGCCCTGGGTGTAGCCGCCCTGATCGTCTTCGCCCTGTTCGCCGTTCTGGTCTTGTCCTCGGGGGCTTCGACGTACTAGAGCCGGCATCCCACGAGGACGGGTTCGTTGACCAGCGTGATGCCGAACTTCGCCTCGACACCGGACCTGATCTCACGGGCAAGACCGAGCAGGTCGGCCGTCGTCGCTTCACCCCTGTTGGTCAGCGCCAGCGTGTGTTTGGTCGACACGCGGGCTGCGCCATCGCCGTAACCCTTTCCGAAACCCGAACGTTCGATGAGCCACGCCGCGCTCGTCTTGACGGTGCCGTCGGGCTGCGGATAGCGCGGCGCGTCCTCGGGGAGCGTCGCCGCCAGCTCGGCATCGAGCAGCGGATTGGTGAAGAAGGAGCCAGAGCTCCAGGTGTCATGGTCCTCAGGATCGAGCACCATGCCCTTGCCCCTGCGCAGCCCCAGCACGGCTTCACGCACGGCTGCGGCCGGGGCCCGGTCGCCCACCTCGATACCCAGGGCCCGAGCCAGCTCGGCATACGCGATAGGTGCGCCCAGGTCGCCGAGCGCGAACTGGAACGTGACCGACAGGACGACGTAACGGTGGGGTTGCGCCTTGAAGAGGCTGTGGCGATAGGAGAAGCCGCATTCGGCCGCGGCGAAGGTCCGGATCCTGGTGTCGATCCGGTCGTAGGTGCGCACACTCGCGATGGTCTGCGAAACGTCCTGGCCATAGGCGCCGACGTTTTGTATGGGTGTCGCTCCGACCGAACCGGGGATGCCTGAGAGGGCTTCCATGCCGACCCATCCCTGGGCGATCGCATGGGCGACGAAGTCATCCCAGCTCTCGCCGGCCTGGACGGTGACCATGGCTCCGCTGCAGGCGTCCGAGTCTACCGAGATGCCCCGGGTGCGAACCAGGACGACGGTGCCGCTCACACCCTCGTCGGCCACGACCAGATTGCTTCCGCCGGCGACGACGAGCGCCGGGTCCCCCGCCTCGTCGGCGATCGTCACGGCGTCGACGAGCTGCTGCTCGGCCAAGACCTCGACGACGTGTGCGGCGGGCCCACCCAGGCGGAGCGTGGTGAGCTCGGCGAGATTCATAGGCGAGACGCTAGCAGTGAGTCAAAGCTTTCAAAACTGCGCCGTTCGGAGATGACGAAACGGCCCCAACCAGCGCGTGCGGTGGGGCCGTTTCGGAAAAACGGGGAGTACTAGCGCGTTTCGCGGTGCGTCTGGTGCGTCTTGCAGCGCGGGCAGTACTTCTTGATGTCGAGACGATCGGGATCGTTGCGACGGTTCTTCTTGGTGATGTAGTTGCGTTCCTTGCACTCGGTGCAGGCCAAGGTGATCTTGGGGCGAACGTCTGAACTCTTGCTGGCCACGAGGGGTGCCTCTTCTTGATCGGGTTATGCGGGGTGATGCGTATGAAGTTCTGTGTAGCGGGGGCGGGAGTCGAACCCGCGACACCACGATTATGAGCCGTGTGCTCTAACCACCTGAGCTACCCCGCCACCAGGTCGCCTGTCGCCAGGAAACCCAGAGCCCCTTTACGGAATCGAACCGTAGACCTCTTCCTTACCATGGAAACGCTCTACCGACTGAGCTAAAGGGGCAAGCCGACGTCCAAAGATACACGGACTAGAGCCGAAATTTCCAATCGGGTGGTGCCGCGTGATTGCGGGGCCCTGCGAGGCCGGTCAGAGCCAGCGACGGACCGTCGCGCAATAGGCCGAATAGTCCTCACCGAACGTCTCCGCGAGATAGCGCTCCTCCGGCCCGATCACCCCCAGCCTGATGATCACGAGGGCCGGTACGAGCGTCACGAGCGGCCACCAGGTGCCGATCGCCAGAGCCGCGCCGACCGTGATCAGCGCGAGGCCGGTGTACATCGGATTGCGCGAAAACCGGTACGGGCCGCTCGTCACGAATTCCGAGACCCGGTGGTGCGGGATGACGGTCGTATGGGCGCGGGCGAACATCCTGATCGCGCCTGCGCCGAGCGCCAGGCCAGCGGCGATCGGGACGGCTCCGAGCCATGCCGAGACGGGCCGGCCGCCGATGTGGTCGTCGGTCATCGCGTGCAAGGCGAGGCCGGCGCCGAAGGCGAGGAGGTAGATGACCGGAGGCGGGACCGGGATGACCTTCGCACCTCGCTCGCTCACAGAACCGCACCGGTGGCTTGGAGCACCTCAAGCGGTTCATTGAACGGCTCGCTCTCGGGCCGTTGCCCGTCGAACGCCTTGTCCACGGCCGGGTGGATCCGGTCATCGAAGGCCTTGGCGCACTTGTTCTCGGACTCCCATACGTCGATGTAGCGAAGTCCCCCGTCCGGCCGGCGGACACACAGATGCAGGAGGATTCCGTCGAGGGGCTCGGGACCCAGGTTTTCGATGATCCTGTCGTAGGTGTCGAGGTCGATGGGTACGTCCTGGGTGTAGGCGTAGACCATGCCGGCAGCCTCCTTGAAGCATTTGTCCGAACCCCTTTCGGATCAATACTGATAGAGTAGGTACCGATGTCGAAGATCGTCAAGACCCGGGCATACAACTCCTCGCTCCGCACCGCGAAGGCCGGTCAGACCCGCGAGGCGATCCTTGCTGCCGCGCGTGATCTTTTCGTCGCCCAGGGCTATCGCCGGACGCCGGTCCAGCAGATCGCCGAACGCGCCGGCGTCAACGTCGACACGATCTATCACGCCGTCGGACGCAAACCCGCCCTGATGCGCGAACTCGTCGAGACCTCATTGTCCGGGCAGTCCGATGCGGTCCCGGCCGAGCAGCGCGAATACGTCGAGCGCATACGAAGAGCATCGACGGCCGCGGAGAAGATCGACATCTATGCCGCAGCGATCAGCGAGATCCAGCAACGGATGGCGCCGGTGTTCCTCGCGCTCCGCGACGCCTCACTGACCGATGAGTCGTGCCGGAGCCTGTGGAAGGAAATCAGCGAGCGGCGGGCGCGCAACATGCGCGAGTTCGCCGCAGAGCTGCGCTCGACCGGCGAATTGCGCAATGACCTCGACGACGCGGAGGTCGCTGACATCGTCTGGAGCATGAATGCCGCCGAGTACTGGGTCCTGCTCGTCGAGGAGCGCGGCTGGTCACCGGAACGCTTTCAGGACTGGATCTCCGACTCCTGGCGGCGATTGTTGCTCAATTGAGTCCTCGGCGGTGGATCAACGTCCACCGGCACCGGTCCCCGGTGGATCAGCGCCCACTCCTCCGACGGCCCTGGACGCTTATCCACCGCCGGCGGGCGAGGGCGCGTCACCGCCGACGGGCCAGCGCCCGGTTGATGCGGGACGGCCAGAACGGTCCCTCGTAGATGAACGCCGTGTAGCCCTGGACCAGATCGGCGCCGGCATCGAGACGCGCCTGCGCATCCCCGGGAGTCGTGACTCCCCCGACCGAGATGATCGCCAGCTCGTTGCCGACCCTGGCGCGCAGTCGCTGCAGCACGTCGTACGAACGCTCGCCGAGGATCGGCCCGGAGAGTCCGCCGGCGCCGGCCGCATCGATCGTGGCTCGGTCTGTGCGAAGGCTTGCCGGGCGGTCGATCGTGGTGTTGGTGGCGATGATGCCGTCGAGGCCCAGCTCGAGCGCGAGCGCTGCGATGTCGTCGACATCGGCATCGGCGAGGTCGGGGGCGATCTTGACCAGCAGCGGAACCCGCGTCGTCGTCGACTCGTCGGCGGCCGACCGCACCGCTGCAAGCAGCGGACGGAGCTCCTCGACGGCCTGGAGCGTACGGAGCCCCGGAGTGTTGGGCGAGGACACGTTGACGACGAGATAGCTGGCGTGCGGTGCGAGCAGGGCCGCGCTCGTGACGTAGTCGCCGATCGCGTCCTTGGGCTCGACGACCTTCGTCTTGCCGATGTTGACGCCGATCACCGCGTTGCGGCCGGCCTTGGTCTTGCGGAGCGCTGCCAGTCTCCGGGCGACGACGGCGGCGCCTTCGTTGTTGAACCCCATCCGGTTGATGACGGCGTTGTCGTCGAGGAGGCGGAACAGCCGCGGCTTCGGATTGCCCGGTTGGGGCTGCGCGGTCACGGTGCCGATTTCGACGTGACCGAAGCCGAGGGCAAGCAGTCCGGGGACGGCCTTCGCATTTTTGTCGAACCCGGCCGCGAGGCCGAAGGCGTTGGGGAACTCGATGCCCATCACGGTGCGGGGACTGGAGGTTCCACGGCTGATGACCTTGGAGGCGAAACGCCCTCGCGCTATGGCCTTGAAGGCGAGTTCGTGGGCCCTTTCCGGATCCATCGACTTGAAGGCGGCGTTGAAGAATGCGCGATAGACCACGCGCCGAGCCTATCGTCCGGAGGCGGTGGCCCTGACCGGCAACCTGGCGTCGATCGTCGAACCGTCCTTGCGCGTCATCACCCGCAACGTGCCACCGAGCTCTTCGGCCCGCTCGCGCATCGAGGACAGTCCCACTCCCGGTTCCCAGCCGGAGTCGTTGCTCCCGTCGTCGGCAATCGTGAGCGACAACCACCCGTCCGCCATGGCCATCGCGACCTGGGCATTGGAGGCCGACGAGTGGCGGGCGATGTTGGTCAGCGCCTCGATGACGATCCGGTAGGCAGCCACTTCGGTCGCCGCCGACAAGGCCGGCAGCGGTTCGGCGGCGTCGATGGCGACATGGAGTAGGCGCCCGTCGGCAGCATGCATACGTCCGGCCTGTTGGCGTATGGACTGGACGAGCCCGAGCTGGTCGAGGGCGGGCGGCCGCAGGCCCTCGACCAACCGGCGGATCTCGCTGATCGCCGAAGCGGTGTCGAGGCGCAGTCCGGCCAGCAGGTCATCGGCCGCGGCCGGGTCCTTGCCCATGACGTTGCGGGCCGCGTCGGCGGCATACGCGACCCCGGTCAATGTCGGGCCGAGACCGTCGTGCAGATCGCGTCGGAGCCTCCTGCGTTCGTCCTCGATGGCGGCGATCGCCTTCCCGCGGGACTCGGCCAGGTCCTCGGCGAGGGCGCGGGCGTGGATCGCCTGGGCAAGCGCTGGTGCGACGATGCGAAGGACGCTCTCGTCCTGCTTGTTGAGGGCGAGCTCGCCGGCGCGGAGGCCGATGACGATTTCGCCGACGGCATCTTGGCCGAGCCGCAGCGGGATGCTTCGGGTGTTGGTGACAGGAGTTCCCGATGCGGCCACATGCTTGCCGCCACTCGTCAAAGCCGCGTATGGAAGCGTGAGGGCTTCGCGGATGGCTCGCAAGGCGAGGACGGGATCGGCGGCGATGCTCTCGCCCACCTGGGAGGCAGCGACCAGCGGATCGGGCCGGTCGCCGAAGAGCAACTGGTCGACCACGCCGCGCAGGATGACGCGTGAGCTCTGGAAACCGACGGCACAGAGGGCCGCCACGACCGACAAGGTTCCGATGCTGGGGAGTCGGTCATCCCGGACGATCTGGAGATACGAGACGACACCCGCGAACAGCGAAAAGACGACAAGACCCGCCGAGAAATTGACGACGGCGCCGACGATGAGGGTCCGGACGTCGACGATCTTGGGCCGGATCAGGCCGATCGCCATCGCAGTCGGGACCAGCAGGAAGGTGATTGCCGTGGGAACGCCGTTGGCCGTACTCGGATTGACAAACGACTCGTAGCCGGCCGACAGCGCGGGAAAACCCGAACCAAAGGCGAGCCAGAGAATGGCGAGCCGCTCCTCCTCGTCGGCCCTTTCGATCTTCCACCAGACATACGCGAACAGCGTCGTTCCGATGCAAAGGCCCATGAGACCGGCCACATCGTCTTGGTAGATCGCACCCAGGGCACCCGCTGTCCCCACCGTGAGCAACGCGAGAAGATCGATCGGATTGCGTGCCCTCGGAGTGGGGTAGACGGCCATGACGAGCGGAAAAACGAAGAGTCCGGCGACGAACAACGGCCCCCCAACGAGGTGGCCTTCGGCACTGGCGACTGTTGCAGCAACGGAAACGAGCACCAGGGCGCCGACAAGGCCGATCATCACCCCCACGATGCGCCTGCCGGCCACAACCCATATGGCCATGCCTGCGGCGAGGAAAGCGGCGGCCACCAGCCCGAGGGCGACCGAGAGAACGCTGACCGTCACGACGGAGACCCTCGGCCAAGACCGCTCTCGCGCGCCCGGATGATGGCCTCGGCACGGTCCGCGACCGAAAGCTTCGCGAAGATCGCCGACATGTGGTTGCTGACCGTCTTGGGAGACAAAAACAGTTCCTGAGCGATCACGCCGTTGCGCTGGCCGGCCGCGACCCGGTCGAGCACTTCGCGTTCGCGCGGCGTGAGCTCGGGGAACGCGACCGTTGTGGCCGGCCGCGGTGCCGAGAAGTAGCCGAGGACTCGGGCGGCGATCCCCGGCCCGAAGATCGCCTCACCGGCAACGACAGCGCGGAGCGCCCGGTGGATCTCCTCCTGCTCGGCGCCCTTGAGCAAATAGCCCTGGGCACCGGCCTGCATCGCGGCGAACACCGTGTCGTCGTCGTCGAACATCGTGAGCATCAGCACGGCGATGTCGGGCAGGGCCGCCCGGATCCGGCGCGTGGCCTCGAGTCCGTCGACACCCGGCATCTGCACGTCCATCATCACCACGTCGGGACGCAGCAGCTGGGTCTCGCGGATCGCACTCTCACCGTCCGCGACATCGGCGACGACCTCGAAGTCCCCGATCGAGTTGATCAGGGCCTTGAGCCCGCTGCGGACAACGGGGTGGTCATCGGCGATGAGCACCGTGATGGATTTCGCGTCGTCCATACACACATCATGCAGGCAAAAGGCACCCGTATACCTGGGTGCGCGCACCTACTTCGACAGGGAGATTTCCCGCACAATGAAGGACAGACCCCTCATGCGTGCGGCGGCTGGGGCCGTCAGAGTCGGAACAGGCACCGTCCCTGGCGCCCCGATCAGAAGGAGAAAGTCATGAACGGCTACGAACTGACAGGGAAAAACAAGATCGGCCTGGCCCTCGCCGGACTGTTGGGACTCGTCGACACCCCCTCGGTGCTTATGCCGACTCCCGACGGCGAGGTCGGCCCGCCCCTGGCGATCCTTGCGCTCGGTACGGTGTGCGGGATCGTCACCCTCGTCGCGGTCGTTCTCGCTTGGACCAAGGCAAACAAGGGCGCCATTCGCATCGCGGCGGGTGCGCGGATCGTGTCCATGCTCACGGCGTTGCCGGCCTTCTTCGTGGACGTGCCCGCGTTCCTCAAGATCATCGTGGCCGTTGCCGTCATCCTGACGCTGACCTCGGTCGTGCTTATGCTGAGCCCGGCCAAGCGGTCCACACCGGTGCTGGATTGAGGCGCCGACATGATTGCCGTCGTCACCATCCTCATGGCATTTCCGCTCGGCTACTTCCTCAAGAGCCATTTGGCCGCCAACGTCACGTATGCGATCGCCTACCTGTGGGCTTTCACCTACCAAACCCTCTACCTGATGCTCGATTCGATCGCCAATCCTGGCTCCAAGTCTGCGGCCTACTCACCCGATGAGTTTCCGTGGTCGTACGGGCTCGTGACACTGACGATCTTCGGAGTCGGATTCGGCCTCATCGCGGCCGGCCGGCTGGTCAGGCAGAGGCGCCTGGTGTCCGCGTAGTCAACACGTCGGGGTCCGGGCCCGGTATGCAC
>JALYQD010000169.1 GCA_030856025.1 Actinomycetota bacterium | reverse complement strand
GGGCGCCGCCACTCTTTGCCCTCCAACGGCAGTATGTGCTGGTCAGCGGGCCATCGGCGAGGCTTCGGCGCCGCGCGCAAACGCCTGCGAGGCGTACATGAGCCATTGGTGGATCCCGCTGCTGTCGCCCTTTTCGTATGCGGTGAGCGCCGAGCGATAGCCGTCGACCTCCGCGGCGTGACCGGCTTCGGGCACCGTCACCGAGGCCGGATCGACGCCCCTGGCGACGAGCACAAGCCGCTCGGCCGCGCGCGCGACGACACCGTTGTGGGTGACGAACGCACCGGCCGCGGCGATCTCGGCGTGGACGAGCGCCGCGACGACGAGGCCGGGGGCCTCGGTCCGCTGGCCGAGCAGCCGGCCGAGGAGATTGAGCCGCTGGGCGCCGGTCGGGTTGGACGGACGGCCGAGGTCTTCGGCGGTTGCATTGCCGGCCGCGGCCAGGGCATGGATGCGGGCGATGGCCTGCAGCGGGGATCGGTTCCACACCGGCACGAGGCCCAGGAGTTCGGTCGAGAGCAGCACCGCGCCGCGGGCGGTCGCATCTCCTTCGCCGGCCTTGAGCGCCTCGACGTCATACACACTGCCTTCGATCGCGGCTGTCGCGGCGGCGCCGAGCAACAGGGATTCGCCGGTCGCCTCGGGGGTACTTCGGCGCAATCCGCGGTCACGGAGGAGGGAGTCGAGTCCGTCGCGTGTCGCCGCGAATGCCGAGGGGATTCCCTCGAGAGAAGCAGCGGCAATGAAGGGATCGTTTGACACGCCCGCAGCGTACCGGCCGGCCCCGGTGCACGCCCGGTAGCCTTGACGTAATGAACGTTCCTTACGCAGACCGCACCGCCAAATGGCTGGTTGGCGACCAGTTGGCCTGCGTCTTGCACCTCGGCGACAATCCACTGGCATTTCAGCTAGCCGACCAAGGCCACGAAGTCGTCGTCGCCAGCCCGCAGCTGAGCAATGTCCATCACCCCGAGGTCTCGTACGTGAAGACGTCGGGATCGCGCCTGCCGTTCGTCGCCAATGCCTTCGACGTCGTCATCGCCCCCGACGTCCAGCGGCCGGCTTCGGACCTCGCCGAGTTCGCCCGGGTCCTGCGCCACGGCGGACTGCTCTCGACGATTTCGCAGTCGTATGACGACTCGATCCCGTGGCTGCGCAAGCTCCGCGAGCTCATCGGCGATCCCGAACCGCCCGCGATGCCGGTCGACACGCTCGGCGCCTCGGGGCTGTTCGACCAGCCCGAGCGCAGCGACTTCGGCAGCTGGGAACAGCTCGACCTCACCGGGCTCATGACGTTCGCCAAGTCCACCATGGGGCCGTCGGCCGGTGAGGAAACCCTCGACCGGGTTCGCCAGCTGTTCCTCAGCTACGGCGCCCAGACCGGCCACTTGCGGCTTCGCCACCAGACGCACTGCCTGCGCGCCAAGGTCGACAAGGACGGCCTCCCCGACGAGGTCGAGCCGCCCGACACGATGCTCCTCGACTTCCGCTGAGTCGCTGACTCACGATGGACAACCTCACGACCGCCCTCCTCGCCGCACTCGGCCTGGTGGCGCTCGCGTTGTTCATCCGTTGGCAGCTCCTCATCCGGCGCCGATCGCTGGGCTCCCCGGAGGAGCGGGCAACCTACGAGACCTTGCATACGGCCTCGCTCAGCGCGCCCGCCCTGCGTATGGGCCTCGACGCAGAGAGCGCCGCCAAGTCCCTGCCGCATGTGCGTGAGCTCCTCGGTACGCCGACGGTCGCGATCACCGACATCCACGGATCGTTGGCCTGGGACGGTCCGGGCTCGGCCGAAGACGTCGCGCACCTGACCACCGCGGCCCTGAAGTCGGGGGCGACGCAGGCATCCGACCACGCGATCGTCGCGCCGCTGTCGGTCGAGGACAGGGTCGTCGGCACGCTGGTCGTCGTGAGCGAATCGGCCTCGGCCGGCCTCGCTCGCGCCACCACCGAAGTCGCCCGATGGATGTCCAGCCAGCTCGAGCTTGCCGAGCTCGACAAGTCCCGTACGGCGCTGATGGAGGCCGAGCTCCGTGCCTTGCGTGCCCAGATCTCGCCGCATTTCATCTACAACTCGCTCGGCGCCATCGCGTCCTTCGTCCGCACCGATCCGGAGCGCGCCCGCGAGCTGTTGCTGGAGTTCGCCGACTTCACCCGCTACTCGTTCCGGCGCCATGGGGAGTACACGACACTCGCCGAGGAGCTGCGCTCGATCGAGCGTTACCTCGTACTGGAGAAGGCGCGGTTCGGTGACCGGTTGCGGATTGTCACCCGGATCGCCCCCGAAGTCCTCAGCGTGACGATGCCATTCCTGTCGGTGCAGCCGCTGGTCGAGAACGCCGTACGCCACGGCCTCGAGGCCAAGGCCGGCGACGGGACGATCACCATCATCGCCCTCGACGCCGGCACCGAATGTGTCATCACGATCGAGGACGACGGTATTGGCGTCGAGCCCGACAAGGTACGCCAGGCCCTGTCGGGGCTGGCGACCAGCGAGTCGGTCGGGCTCGGCAACGTCGACGAACGTATGCGCACCGTCTACGGCAACGAATACGGCATCGTCATCGAGACCGCTCCGGGGCTCGGCACCAAGGTCACGATGCGGGTCCCCAAATTCGCCGCCTCCATCGACAGGAGCGACATCGACACCTGATACGTCGTCCAGTCGTACGCTGAGGCATGGCAAAGTATGTGAACAAGACGAAGCCCGAAACCGTTCCGGTCGAAGAATTCCTCGAGAGCGTCGCCGACCCTGTCAAACGTGCCGACAGCGACCGACTCATCGAGCTGATGTCGAAGGCCACGGGCGAGCCCGCCACCATGTGGGGACCGTCGATCATTGGATTCGGCCAGTACCACTACCGCTCCGGGGCCGGTACCGAAGGCGATACGGCCCTCGTCGGCTTCTCCCCCCGCAAAGGCGCGATCTCGCTCTACACGATCACCGATGCCGACACCCGCGCCGATCTGCTGGGGCGCCTCGGCAAGCACAAGGCCGCCGTCGGGTGCATCTACGTCAAGAAGCTGTCCGATGTCGACGAGGCCGTCCTTGCCGAGTTGATCGAGAAGTCCGTCGCGTTCACCAGGTCCCAGCACGTCGAGCCCTGACCGCACCAACCCGCTGGGAGCGGGGGTACCTCCCTGCACGAAGTGCTTGGGAGAACGTTGCGCCGGCGATCGTCGGCGTGTCCCATGCCAAGCGTCACGCTCAGAGGAATCGGGTTGCAGGGTTAGGCTGGATGGGTGCGATTCCTCAACGATCAGCAGCCGCCCTACGACCTGACCTACAACGACGTCTTCATGGTCCCCGGCCGATCGGACGTGACTTCCCGGTTCGACGTGGACCTGGCGACCCCCGACGGCATCGGCACCACGATCCCCGTCGTCGTCGCCAACATGACCGCGATCTCGGGCCGCCGTATGGCTGAGACGGTCGCCCGCCGCGGCGGCATCGCCGTACTCCCCCAGGACATCCCGCTCGACATCGTCCGCAGCGCCGTCAGTCGGGTCAAAGCCGCCCACACCGTCTATGACACTCCCGTCACTGTCGATCCGACGACGACGATCGGCGAGGCCCTGAGCCTCATGACCAAGCGCTCTCACGGCGCTGTGGTCGTCGTCGAGAACGGCAAGCCGCTCGGTGTCGTGACCGAACGCGACGGGGCAGAGGTCGACCGGTTCGCCCAGGTCCGCCAGGTCATGAGCACCGACATGATCACGCTCAACGTCGGCGACGATCCGCAGTCGATCTTCAATGCGCTCGCCGAACGCCACATGGACTTCGCCCCGGTCCTCGACGGCGGCCAGCTCGCCGGTGTCGTGACCCGCAAGAACGCGCTGCGCTCCACGATCTATCTACCCGCGGTCGACCCCGAGGGACGCCTGGTCATCGGTGCCGCCGTCGGCATCAACGGCGATGTCGGGGGCAAGGCCGGCGACCTTCTCGCGATGGACATCGACGTGCTCGTCGTCGACACCGCGCACGGCCACCAGGAGAAGATGCTCGAGTCGTTGCCCCTCGTCCGGGCGGCCCGCGATGCCCATGCCGACAAGACCGGCCGACGCATACCGATCGCCGCCGGCAACGTCGTGTCCGCACGCGGTGCCGCCGATCTCGTCGCCCAGGGTGCCGACATCGTCAAGGTCGGCGTCGGACCCGGCGCGATGTGCACGACCCGGATGATGACCGGAGTCGGCCGGCCACAGTTCTCCGCGGTCCTCGAGTGCGCAGCCGAGACCCGCGGCCTCGGCGCCACGGTCTGGGCCGACGGCGGCGTGCGCTATCCCCGCGACGTCGCCCTCGCCCTCGCCGCCGGCGCGGCCAGCGTCATGGTCGGCTCGTGGTTCGCCGGCACGTATGAAAGCCCCGGCGACCTCAAGACCGGTCTGGACGGGCGCGCCTACAAAGAGTCCTTCGGGATGGCCTCGGCGCGGGCCGTCTCCAACCGCACGCGTGATGCGGCCGGCTTCGAGCGGGCCCGCATGGCCTTGTTCGAAGAGGGCATCAGCTCGTCGCGGATGTATCTCGACCCCGAACGTCCCGGCGTCGAAGACCTCATCGACTCCATCATCGCCGGCGTTCGCTCGAGCGCGACATACGCAGGGGCCCGCACGATCATCGAGTTCGGCGAGAAGGCGACCGTCGGTGTGCAGAGCGCGGCCGGCTACGAGGAAGGCCGTCCGCTCCACGCGAGCTGGTGACTTAGCGTTCGTATGACGGCTGCCGCAGCCTTATGCCATCGACAATGAGCGTCAGGCCGAGCGCGAACTCGTCGGTCCGATCACCCGAAGCGAGGTCACCGTCGACGGCGCCATCGCCGTGCGCCTGCAGGGACAACTGTTCGTAGCTGACGTGCCCGAAGACGAAGTGCAGGATCGTCGTGGCGGCCGACCGGGCGAACGCGACGTCGAAGCCCGCATCCAGGACCTCGTCCGCCAGCTCGTCATGAAGTTCCTGAACGCCGACGCCGAGGCCGAAGGCGTGAACCGTCGAGATCAGTTCGGCACCATCGCGGTAGGCGAGCATGGCATTGCGCAGGACCCGGCACGTGCTGACTATCTGCTTGTCCCAGACCGGATCGGATTCGGCAATACGTCCACCCCTGACCAGGATCTCGTCGGCGGCGGCCGCCAGCAACGCCTGCTTGTTGGCGAAGTGGTGATAGAGCGCGCTGGGCTGCACCCCGAGCTCGGCCGCGATCCGGCGCATCGAGAGGTCCGCGAGCCCATACTGATCGAGAACCCCGATCGCGCGCTCGACGACGTCTGTGCGGTGATAGCGCATGCAGGCCCGATCCCATCGGAGTTCGATCGTCGACGAGCGGAGTGATTGTCGACGAGGAGAGTCTATCCGGTAACCTGAACACCGTTCATCTGACCATTTCCGGTGAACCCATCCCCCATCGCAGGAGACTGCCCATGTCCAGCGCCACTGCCCGCAAGGCGTCGACGACGACCGACCTCGCCCTCATCGCGACCTTCGCAGCGCTCATCGCCGTGTGCTCGGTCTCTGCGGCCTTGCCGATCGGCATCAACGGCGTGCCGGTGACCCTGCAGGTGTTCGCCGTGTTCCTCGCCGGCGCCGTCCTCGGCATGAAGCGCGGACTCTTCGCGGTTCTCCTCTACCTTGCCGTGGGTGCGGCGGGCCTGCCGATATTCGCCGGCGGCACCTCGGGCATAGCGCCGTTCTCCGGCCCTACCGCGGGCTACCTCGTGTCCTTCCCGATCGCGGCGGCCCTCATCGGTTTCATCGTCGAACGGGTTCGCCATCAGGGCCTCGCCGTGACTGCGGCAGTCGTGGCCGTCGCAGGCGTGCTCGGTGAGATCGTCGTCTACGCGCTCGGCGCCCTCGGCTTCATCGCCTTTGCAAGCATGACCACGCAAGCCGCCTTCAAGGGTGCGCTGACGTATGTCCCCGCCGACCTGATCAAGCTCGTGGCCGTGGCGATCGTCGCCGCCGCGGTGCACCGGGCCTTCCCGGCGTTGCTCACCAAACGCGACTAGCCTCGGCCCGTGGCCCGCATATCGTTCGACGATGTCACCGTCACCGCTCCGGCGGCCGGCGGCGACGTCGTCATCCTGAAGGACATCTCGGCAACGCTGACCGAGCACCGGGTCGCCTTCATCGGCGGCAACGGCTCCGGCAAGTCGACTCTTGCCCGACTCGTCAACGGGCTCGTCGTCCCCTCGTCCGGCCGGGTGAGCGTCGATGGCCTGGACGTCGCCAAGGACGGCCCGGCCGTTCGCCGCCAGGTCGGCTTCGCGTTCACCAACCCGGTCGCCCAGCTCGTCATGCCGACCGTGGCAGAGGACGTCGCGCTGTCATTGCGGAGGAACCTTCCCGACAAGGCGGCCCGTGACCGGCGGGTGACCGAGCTGCTCGACGAATTCGGGCTCAGTGGCCACGCCGGATCCAGCGTGCACAGCCTGTCCGGCGGCCAGCAACAGCTCCTTGCTCTGGCCGGAGTCCTCGCCACCGAACCGTCGATCGTCGTCGCCGACGAGCCGACCACGCTCCTGGACCTCCACAACAGCGCGATCATCGCCGAACGGCTGTTCGACCTTTCCCAGCAACTGGTGCTGGTGACGCACGACCTCGACCTGGCTCAGCGCTGCGATCGCGCCCTCGTCGTCGCCGACGGCCGGCTCGCTTTCGACGGCGACCCGGCGATGGCGGTCGAGCACTACCGAAACAGCGTGGCGTCACCGTGAAGCAGTCCCTGCCGCTGGGCATCTACCACCCGGGCACCACGTTGTTGCATCGCATACCTACAGGCCCCAAGCTCGGCCTGCTTTTCGTCTACAGCATTTTCGTGGTGGTCCTGCACGGTCCGTGGGCTCCGCTGGCGGCGCTGGGTTTCTCGATCGGCCTTGCCGTATGGGCGCGCGTGCCGCTTCGCACCCTGTGGCGGGGGCTGCGGCCGATCCTGCTCGTGGTGGCCGTGCTCGGCGCCTTCCAGCTCTGGCAACGCGGATGGCCCGTGGCGACGGAAATCGTCGCCACGATGCTCGCCCTCGTCGTCGCGGCCACGGTCTTCACCGCGACGACCCCGATGGACGCCATGCTCGATGCGATCACCCGCGGGCTGACGCCACTGCGCCGCTTCGGGGTCAACCCGGGCAAGGTCGCCCTGACGTTCTCCCTCATGATCGGCGCCATACCGCAGATCTTCACGATCGCGCACGAGACGCGTGAGGCGGCGAAGGCCCGCGGGCTCGAACGCAGTGCACGGGCCAACCTGACTCCGATGGTGCTCCGTGTGGTCGCCCACGCCCACGACACCGGCGACGCGCTGATGGCAAGAGGCATCGGCGACGAGTAGTTACACCAAGATTTGGCCGCTTCTGCACCTCATTTCCCGTGATTTCGCGTAAAACGCGTGCAAGATCGGCCAAATCTTGGGGACTAGCCCCACACGGCCGCGTCGATTCTGCGTAGGGTTCGATCATGTCCAGATTGACGAGTTCCGACAAGATCCTGTGTGCGGCATACGGCGTTTTGGGGTTGGCCGCGCTCGTAGGCACGCAGATCGCCCTGGTGCGCCACATCACGACCTATGAGGGAAACGGTCTGGCCGGATTCCTCGACGACTCGGTCGCAAACCCGGCGGCGACATTCGGAGTCATCGACTTGCTGGGAGTCGCGCTGGTCGCGTTGATATTCATCGTCGTCGAGGGTCGACGCCTGGGAATCCGATTCCTGTGGGTCTACGTTGCGCTCACGTTCCTCATCGCGATCAGCGTCGCCTTTCCAGCGTTCCTGATCGCCCGCCAGGTGCGGGTCGCCGAGCTGCGAATTCAGTGACTGAGACGTGGTGGCAATTCGCCGCTCCAGCACCGGGCGGGCATGTCACTCCCCGGTAGTGCCGTCGAGAAACTCACGCGTCGCGTCCGCATGACCCGCATGGCGAGCCGTCTCGTTGATCAGGTGCAGGAGCACCCAGCGCAGGTCGGTTCCTTTGCCCTCCCGGCACGGCGAGTCGAGCGGCATCGACCTGACCGTCGCATCCGTCGCGGTTGCCCTCTCCCCGTATGCGACGAGGGCGGCTTCCAGCGTGAGCTCCGGACCGGGACTGAACTCTGCCTCGCTCCGGCTGAACTCCTGGCCCAGCATGCGCCCGTCGATCCAGCGCCACTCCACGTGGGTGAGGTGGTTGACGATGCCGATCAGCGAGATCAGAGCACCGTCGGGCGTCGACCGGGCCTGCTCGTCGCTCAGCCCTTCGGCCTTCCGCCGTACGGCGCCGCGGAGGTAGTGGAGCCAGCTGAGGAGCAGCTCCCGTTCGTCGGGGTTGCCCTCGGGGAATTCGATCTCTTCGTCGGTCGGCATCGCTCGACGATACGCCGTGCTCCCGGAAGCGTCAGCCGTGGCGGTCGGCCGTGACCACGCCGTGCTCGACGCATTTGGCAGTCCATCCGGCAGGCACGACCTGGACGACCATACGGCGGCGGCAATGAGTGCAGTAGCGCGGCGGCTCCATACGCAGACGTTCGAGGCACGCGGCGTGATCGCGCGCGTCAACCGTCTCACCGCAGTGGCCGCAATACTGCACCCCGACTTGCATCACAGTGCCTATTGTCACAGTGTCTTTTGGAGTTCCTTGATCGGCATGCCGAGCTCGACCAGCAGGTCGATGTCCTCGTTGGCGTCGCGGCCGAGCGTCGTGAGGTAGTTGCCGACGATGACGGCGTTGACGCCGCCGAGCAGTCCCTCGCGGGTACCGAGGTCGCCCAGGGTGAGCTCGCGGCCGCCGGCATAACGAAGGATCGTGTGCGGCATGGCGAGGCGGAAAGCGGCGATCGTGCGCAGGGCGTCCTGCGAGCTCATGAGCTCCTGATCGCCGAACGGGGTGCCAGGACGCGGGTTGAGGAAGTTGAGCGGCACTTCGTGCGGCCGCAGCTCGGCCAGCTGTGCGGCGAGCTCGGCGCGCTGCTCGAGGCTTTCGCCCATGCCGACGAGTCCGCCGCAGCACAACTCCATACCGGCTTCGCGCACCATCTGGCAGGTGTCCCAGCGCTCTTCGTATGAGTGGGTGGTGACGACCTGGGTGAAGTAGGACTTGGCCGACTCGAGGTTGTGGTTGTAGCGGTGCACGCCCATGTCGACGAATTCGTCGACCTGCGCCTGGGTCAGCATGCCGAGCGAACAGGCGATGTTGATGTCGACTTCGGCGTTGATGGCCTTGATACCGGCCCGAACCTGGTCCATCAGCCGTTGGTCAGGACCGCGGACGGCGGCGACGATGCAGAACTCGCTGGCACCGGTCTTGGCCGTCTCCTTGGCGGCTTCGACAAGCTCGGGGATGTTGAGCCAGACGGCGCGAACCGGCGACTCGAACTGGCCCGACTGGCTGCAGAAGTGGCAGTCCTCGGGACAACCACCGGTCTTGAGGGACACGATGCCCTCGACCTCGACCTCGGGACCGCACCACTTCATCCGGACCGCGTGGGCGAGCTCGAGCAGCTCGGGGATCTGATCGTCGGGGAGGCGAAGGATCTCGACGAGGTGCTCCTCGCTGAGCCCGAGGCCCGCATCGAGGACGTGGGCGCGGGCCGTCTGCAGTACGTCAGTCATGGCAGAGAACATATCCTGAACGGTGTTCAGGTCCGGTGGGCCACCCCCGATTCGCGGCCGATAGCCTGAACCTCGCCATGGATGATCTGATCGAATTCGACCGCTCCCACGTGTGGCACCCCTATGCGCCGATGGCCTCCGGCTCGACACCATTGCTGGTCCGGTCGGCTCAGGGGACCCGGCTCACTCTCGACGACGGCCGTGAACCCCTCGACGCGATGTCCTCCTGGTGGGCGGCGATCCACGGCTACCGGCATCCGCGACTCGATGAGGCCCTGCACCGGCAGGCCGACACGATGTCGCACGTCATGTTCGGCGGGCTGACCCATGAGCCCGCCATCGAACTCGGCCGGCGACTGCTCGACCTCGCGCCCATTGGCCTCGACAAGGTGTTCTTCGCCGACTCCGGATCGGTGTCGGTCGAGGTCGCGATCAAGATGGCTCTGCAGTTCCAGCGCGGTCGCGGCAACCCCGGGCGCACCAGGCTCCTCACCCTTGGCGGCGGCTACCACGGCGACACGTTCGGCGCGATGAGCGTCTGCGACCCGGTCGGCGGCATGCACTCGATGTTCACCGACGTGCTGGCCCCACAGGTCTTTCTGCCGCGCCCGCCGTCCGGTTTCGATGCCGACATCGAGGAGTGGGTCGCCGCGGCCGAGGCCCAGAGCGATCGTGACGACATTGCGGCGATCATCGTCGAACCGATCCTCCAGGGAGCGGGCGGTATGCGCGTCTACCCGCCGGCAGTCCTGCGGTGGCTGCGCGAGCTCGCCGACCGCAACGGCTGGCTGCTCATCCTCGACGAGATCGCCACCGGCTTTGCCCGCACCGGCGAGATGTTTGCCGCCGATCACGCCGGCATCTCCCCCGACATCATGTGCGTCGGCAAGGCGCTCACCGGCGGCTACCTCACCCTCGCCGCTGTCCTCTGCACCGCCGACGTCGCCGCCGGCATCGACGCCTCGGAGTCAGGCGTCCTCATGCACGGTCCGACGTTCATGGCCAACCCCCTTGCCTGTGCCGTCGCGGTCGCCAACCTCGACGTGCTGGCCGAGTCCGACTGGCGGGCCAACATCGGGCGCATCCATACCGGACTGTCCGACGGCCTCGCACCGGCTCGCGACCTCGTCAACGTCTCTGACGTCCGTACGCTCGGCGCCGTCGGCGTCATCCAGCTCGACCGGCCGGTCGACGTCACGCGAGTGTCGGCGGTCGCCCTCGATCACGGCGTATGGGTCCGGCCGTTCCGCGACCTCATCTACACGATGCCGCCCTACATCAGCACCGACGAAGAGCTCGACGCGATCACCGGAGCTCTCGTCGCAGCGGCAGGAGCATCGGTATGAGTCTCGACGACTGGCTGAAAACCCAGGCTGACCAGCGCAAACGCGATGGTTTGGTCCGTACCCTGAAGCCCCGCGACGTGAGGAGCGAGCTGCTCGACCTCGCCGGCAACGACTACCTCGGGCTGTCCCAAGACCCGCGCGTGACGGCTGCGGCATCGAAGGCGGCGCTCGAATGGGGAGCCGGCGCCGGCGCCTCACGACTCGTCACCGGGACCCTCCAGGTGCACGCCGATCTCGAGGCCGACCTCAGTGCGTTGACCGGACTCGAAGCGGCACTTGTGCATTCGACCGGCTATCACGCCAACCTCAGCGCTGTCACCGCACTGGCCGACAAGGACACACTGCTGGTGTCCGATGCGCACATCCACGCCTCACTCGTCGACGCCTGCCGGTTGTCCCGCGGCACCGTCAAAGTTGTCGGTCACAACGACCTGGCCGACGTCGAGCGCAGCCTCTCCTCCCGGAGCCAGCCGCGGGCAATCGTGCTGGCCGAGTCGATCTATTCGGTGCTGGGCGACCGGGCACCGCTGCCCGAGCTCATCGACTTGTGCCGCCGCTTCGACGCCACGCTCCTGGTCGATGAAGCCCACGGCATCGGCGTCGCCGGTGGCGGTCGCGGGCTCGTCGACGGCCTGGCCGATCGCGGCGACATCGTCGTGACCATGACGCTCTCGAAGGCGCTCGGCAGTCAGGGCGGCGCGGTCCTCGCGAGCGCGTCGGTCATCGACCATCTGGTCAACCGGGCCCGACCGTTCATCTACGACACCGGCCTTGCGCCATCGGCCACCGGCGCGGCGATCGAGGCCCTCCGCATAGTCGAGGACGAGCCCGCACTCGTCGAGCGCGTCAACGTCGTCGCCCGGGCGCTCGCCGAGGCCGCCGGAGTCGATCCGGTGGCTGGGGCCGTGCTGTCCGTCAAGATGCCCGGCCCGCTGGAAGCGCTCGAAGCCCAGGCCGAATGCGCTCGCCACGGCGTCCGCGTCGGCTGCTTCCGGCCGCCTTCGGTCCCCGACGGCATCAGCCGGCTTCGCCTCACCGCCTCGGCAGCGCTCGACGACGAACAATTGGCCCACGCCTGCCGGGTGATCGAGAAGGTCGCGGGATGACATTCCCGTCTTCCCGCTTCATCATCGTGACCGGCACCGACACCGGCGTCGGCAAGACCGTCACGACGGCCGCTTTGGCCGTCCTCCTGGAATCACGCGGTATGAGCGTCGCGGTCGTCAAACCGGTGCAGACCGGCATGGCTGCCGGGGAGCCCAGCGACGTCGAAGAGATCAACCGATTGACCGGACTGGCATCGGTCATCGAGTTCGTGCGACTGAGCGAACCGCTGGCCCCGGTGGCAGCCGCCCGCCTCGACGAGGTAGACCTCCCGTCGATGGAGGAGCACGTTCGGCCGATCCGGGATCTCGACGCCGACGTCGTTCTGATCGAAGGCGCCGGCGGGCTCCTCGTGCCCCTCGACGGACTATGCCGGACCGTCGTCGACCTCGGCGCCGAGCTGGACGCCGACTTCGTCGTCGTCGGACACGAAGGGCTCGGTTCGCTCAACCATTTCGCCCTGACCGTCGAACACCTTCGGCATCAGGGTGTCGAGCCGCACCTCGTGATCGGCTCCTGCGCGGCCGATCCCGGGCTCGCTGCGGTCTCCAACCGGATCGATCTCCCCCAGGTGACTGGCCTGGTGGTCGAGGGCCGCATACCCGAAGGTGCCGGCGGCCTCTCCCGCGAAGAGTTCCGCTCTCAGGCACCCGCCTGGTTCACCTTCCACTGACGTCTCCAAGATTTGGCCGATTCTGCACGTGGATTTGGGCCGATCGGGAGATTTCACGTGCCTGAGCGGCCAAATCTTGGCGGCTCGCCCCATAAGATCAATAGATCATGGATGATCCCCTGCTGACCGTGCTGGTCGTCGACGATGAACGGCCGGTGCTCGACGAACTCGTCTTCCTGCTCGGCCGCGACGAACGGATCGCGACCGTGCGCGCGGCCAATTCCGGCAACGAGGCGCTGCGCCAGCTCGAGGCCGGCGACATCGACGTGGTGTTCCTCGACGTCGCGATGCCGGGGCTGACCGGTCTCGACATCGCCCGCATCCTCGGCCAGTTCAAGTCGCCGCCCAAGGTCGTCTTCGTCACCGCCCATGACGGCCACGCCGTCGACGCCTTCGAGCTCAACGCCGTGGACTACCTGCTCAAGCCGATCCGCGAGGACCGCCTGCGCGAGAGCGTTCGCCGAGCCATCGAGGGCAGCGGCTCGCCGGCAGCAACCGCGGAGGACTCGATCGCGGTCGAGCTCGGCGGCGTCACCAAGTTCGTGGCCCGTTCGCAGGTCGCCTATGCCGAGGCCCAGGGCGACTACGTCCGGCTCTATACGGTCGGCGGCGACAACCACCTGGTCCGCGTCCCGATCGGGACCCTGGCCACCGACTGGGCCGATGCCGGGTTCGTCCGCGTCCACCGCAGCCACCTCGTCGGGCTCGGCCACATCAGGGAGGTCCGTATGCAGGGAGGCCGTTGCAGCGTGCTCGTCAACACCGGCGCCAACGACGTCGAGATCCAGGTGGCGCGACGCCATACCCGCGAGCTTCGCGACCTGCTCCACGCGAGGGCGCTGTGATGCGCGCAGTGGGAGCACTGTGAACGAGGATCCCGAACCCCTCACCGAGCGGGTCCGCATCACCAACCCCCTGACGACGGCTTCACCGCACCTGCGCCGCAGTGTCCAGCAGGAGATCGACGAGTCGACCGCGGTCGGCGAGGTATACATGCGGTCGCTGATCCGCTCGCAGCTGCGACTCGCCCTCGTAGTCCTGTTCACGCTGATGCTGTCCATCGGGATCATGCCGATCGTCTTCGTCACCTTCGACTCGGTGACGACGTATCGCGTCGCCGGCATCCCGTTGCCGTGGTGGATCCTCGGACTCCTGGTCTACCCGTTCCTGATCGCGCTCGGCTGGCTCTACACGCGTCAGGCCGAGCGTGCCGAGCGCGACTTCGCCGAGCTGGTCGAGCGCCCGTGAACGCGTCGTACGGAGTCTTCGCGGTCGCCGCGGTCGCCGTCGCCACCATCGGGATCGGCGCCTTCGGACTGCGATTCAGCCGCACGACGAGCGACTTCTACGTCGCCTCCCGATCTGTCAGCCCGATATGGAACAGCTCGGCGATCGGCGGCGAATACCTGTCGGCAGCCTCGTTCCTCGGAGTCGCCGGACTCGTGCTGGCCTTCGGCGCCGACATGCTCTGGTACCCGATCGGCTGGACGGCCGGCTACCTGCTGCTGCTCGTGTTCGTGGCTGCCCCGCTGCGCCGGTCGGGCGCCTACACGATCCCCGACTTCGCGCAGGTCAGGCTGCAATCGACCGCCGTCCGCTACACCGCGAGCCTGCTCGTCGTCGGCGTCGGCTGGCTCTACCTGATGCCGCAGTTCCAGGGCGCGGGACTGACGCTGCGGACAGTCACGGGGGCGCCCAGCTGGGTCGGCAGCGTGCTCGTCGCCATCATCGTGGTCATCAACGTCGTGTCCGGGGGCATGCGCAGCATCACCTTCGTCCAGGCGTTTCAATACTGGCTCAAGCTGACGGCGCTGCTCATACCGCTGTTCTTCCTCCTGCATGCGTGGCAGGGCGACGGCTCGCCCTCGCGGGCGGCCGACAACGAGTGGCTATTCCCGGTCTATGACTCCAACGCCGATGGCATCTACCGAACCTATTCGGTCATGATCGCGACGTTCCTCGGCACGATGGGGCTGCCCCACGTCGTCGTGCGGTTCTACACCAATCCCGACGGCCGGGCCGCGCGTCGAACCACGCTGATCGTGCTCGGGCTGCTCGGCACGTTCTACCTGATGCCCACCATCTATGGGGTCCTCGGCCGGCTGTATGCGAGCGACCTGATCGGTGAGGGTCGCGCCGATGCCGTGGTCCTCGAGCTCCCGGGGCGGATGATCGGCGGCACGATCGGAGACCTCCTGGCCGCGTTGCTGACCGCCGGTGCCTTCGCCGCTTTCCTCTCGACCTCCTCCGGGCTGACGATGTCGATCGCCGGCGTCGTCGGCCAGGACCTCGTCGGGACCCGGTTCGGCCGGCGGTTCACCGGCGTCACCGCCCTGCGGCTGGCCGCGGTCACCTGCATACTTTTCCCGCTCGCCCTCGCAGTAGCGGCCGAGCGCATCGCCGTGGCCAACTCGGTGACCTTCGCCTTCGCACTCGCCGCCTCCACGTTTTGTCCCCTGCTCGTCCTCGGCATCTGGTGGCGCGGGCTCACCGCCAAAGGCGCGATCGCCGGAATGATCGGCGGCGGACTGTGCGCGGGCATCGCGCCGATCCTGACGATCGCCGTCCAGCCCGCCGGCTGGGCCGGGCTGCTGCTGGGACAGCCCGCGGCCTGGTCGGTCCCGGTCGGATTCGCCCTCATGATCGGGGTGTCCCTGGCCACCCGGGTCGACATCCCCGCCAACGTCGCGCGGACCATGGTGCGACTGCATACGCCCGAGAGGCTCGACGTCGACCGGCGCTTCTAGGCGCGGTGAGTCTGCACCCGCTCCGATCGGCTGGCGGTGGACTCGCACCCACGACCGTGCCCCGTACGGGTGCGTACCCACCGCCCCTGCGCAGACATGGTGGAATCCCCACCGCCACGATCCCAACCGTTCGTCCCTCCAAAACGACCGCTCATCGTGACCGGTCGACCGCATGCCGATGCCTTGGCGTGCTCCGTCGCATCCGGTGTTCTGTGATCTGGCACACAGGGCCCGGTATCCCTAAAGTCAGGTACGTGGCGTGAATTGCGCCACCCGACGCACACAAGCGGCGGTGATGTCCCCCTGAAAGAGGTGCGACCTCGTGGAACCCATCTCCACCGAAGAGCATGCGGCCTATCAGCGCATTCGTGCGTCCGACGACTTCGTCGAACTGCGAAGGAGCTACCGCAGCTTCGTCATCCCGATGACCATCGGCTTCATGATCTGGTACCTGCTGTATGTCTTCGCCTCCAACTGGGCGGGCGACTTCATGAACTACAAGGTCTTCGGCAACATCAACGTCGCGCTGATCTGGGGCCTGTTGCAGTTCGTCTCCACGTTCGTCATCGCCTTGCTGTACTCGCGTCATTCGGACAACGTGCTCGATCCCCTGTCCGACAAGCTCAAAGCCGAATTCGATGAGGAGTTCAACAAATGACGACCGCAGACGTCCTCGTCGCCGCCGAGCAAGGCCATCAAGGCCTCACGACCAGCTTGTTCCTGCTCGTCGTCCTCCTGACGGTAGGCATCACCTTCTGGGCCAGCCGCAACACCAAGACCGCGGCCGACTATTACGCAGGCGGCCGCGCCTTCACCGGTCCGCAGAACGGCTTCGCGATTGCTGGCGACTACATGTCGGCCGCATCCTTCCTCGGCATCTCCGGCGCAATCGCGTTGTCGGGCTATGACGGCTTCCTCTACTCGATCGGCTTCCTCGTCGCCTGGCTCGTCGCACTTCTGCTCATCGCCGAGCTGTTGCGCAACTCGGGCCGCTTCACGATGGCGGATCAGCTGGCCTATCGCATGAAGCAGCGTCCGGTCCGTACGGCCGCGTCGATCTCAACCGTGGTCGTGTCGATCTTCTACCTGCTCGCGCAGATGGTCGGTGCCGGCACTCTCGTCGCACTGCTGCTGGGCGTGGACAGCGGAGCCCTGAAGAACTGGGTCATCGTCGGCGTGGGCGTCATGATGATCTTCTACGTCACCGTCGGTGGCATGAAGGGCACCACCTGGGTGCAGATCGTCAAGGCGGTCCTGCTCATGGGCGGCACCATCGTCATCACGGTCCTCGTTCTCGCGAAGTTCGGCTTCAACATCTCCGACCTACTCGGCCAGGCTGCCTCCAACAGCGGCAAGGGCCAGGCCTTCCTCGAGCCCGGACTCAAGTACGGCGCGACGCTGACCAGCAAGCTCGACTTCATCTCGCTCGGTCTCGCGCTCGTGCTCGGTACGGCCGGTTTGCCGCACATCCTGATCCGCTTCTACACCGTTCCCACGGCCAAACAGGCCCGACAGTCGGTCCTCTGGGCGATCACGCTCATCGGCGGGTTCTACCTGATGACACTGGTCCTCGGTTTCGGTGCTGCCGCACTCGTCACCGGCGACAAGAAGGACCAGATCGCGGAGAGCGGCGGCAACCTCGCATCCCCGTTGCTTGCAGAAGCAGTCGGCGGCGGTGCAGGATCTGCCGGCGGCGCCATACTCCTCGCGGTGATCTCGGCGGTTGCATTCGCCACGATCCTCGCGGTGGTTGCAGGCCTGACACTCACGTCGGCTTCCTCGGTGGCACACGACCTGTATGCCAACGTGTGGAAGAAGGGTGAGGTCACCGAGAAGCAAGAGGTCAAGGTTGCCAAGATCTCAGCCTTCGGCATCGGCGGTGTGGCCATCGCCCTGGCGATACCGGCTCAGTCGCTGAACATCGCCTTCCTTGTGGCGCTGGCGTTCGCGGTCGCGGCGTCGGCCAACCTGCCGGCGCTGTTGTTCAACTTGTTCTGGAAGCGCTTCAACACCCGCGGCGCGACCTGGAGCATCTATGGCGGCCTCATCTCCGCCGTCGGACTGGTGTTCTTCTCGCCCATCGTTTCGGGCAAGGTCGATCCGGTGACGGGCGCAAACCTGTCGCTGTTCGACAAGGGCATCGACTTCAGCTGGTTCCCGTTGGAGAACCCCGGAATCATCTCGATCCCGCTGGGCTTCTTCTTCGGCTGGCTGGGCACCGTGACCTCGAAGGAACGGGAGTCCGAGGAACGTTTCATCGAGCTCGAAGTCCGCTCCCTCACCGGAGCAGGCGCAGAGAAGTAGGAGAACCACGCGTGGCGCAGTGCGGCTCCCCGATCG
>JALYQD010000134.1 GCA_030856025.1 Actinomycetota bacterium | reverse complement strand
CCGAGGACCATCGAGACAGACGCGGTCAGGGAGGCTTGTCGGTGCCGGTCCGGGCCGCCGAGATCGACGACGGCGGCCAAGCCGGCTGAGACGACGACGCCGACGGCGATCCCGGTGAGGAAACGTGCGATGAGCAGTGTCGCGACCGTGGAGGCGTTCATGAACAGTAGGCACGCGGCGAGGGCGACTATCACCCCGGGGATGAGGACGGGCTTACGTCCGATGCGGTCTGCGAGCTGTCCGGCGACGACCAGAGTGAGCAGCAGACCGATGATGTAGGCCGCAAATATGACCGTCAGTGTTCCCGTGGAGAATCCGATTTGGTGCTGCCAGCGGGCGTAGAGCGGGGTGGGCGAGTTGGACAGCGCGAAGACGGCCGTGACGATCCAGGCGGCGGACAGCATCGATCGGATGCGGTGTTGGTGAGGTGCGGGCGGTTTGGTCTGGTTGGTTGCTGGCGACGACATGGCACCTCCGGGTTCAGTACGACTTTTCTCGAACCTAACACTAGTACGAAAAAAGTCGTACATCCGGTATGCTGGACGCATGCTTAGAACAGGACAGCAGTCACCCGCACAAAACGTCGTAGAGGCTGTTCCCGAGGATCTGCCTGACTCCCTCCCCGAGCCGTCGATCGACGAGCTGCGCCTCGAGACCGTGCTCGCGGCACTGGCCGACCCGCTACGACTGACCATCGTGCGCAAACTGATGCTTGATTCCCTGTCCTACGACCACCACTGCGGCTGGTTCGGGTTCGACCGCCCCAAATCCTCACTCACCCACCACTTCAAAGCGCTGCGTGCGGCGGGACTTATTCGGCAGCGTCAGTATGGGCTCGAGCGGCGCAGTCGGGTCCGCGACGAAGACCTCAACCAGCGCTTTCCGGGCCTGCTCAACCTCGTTGCCGAATGGGAGCCCGCTGACGCCTCGCCGCCGCGGAGCGAATAGACCACGACAGCGCCCGCACTGCCCGATGTTCTCGTCAAACCGAACTCCGCAACCTCGCCCGCTCGAGGATCCTTGGGTTCTTGCGGTCGTCGCAACACCCCAAGGTTCCTCCAATGGAATTCAGAGTCGGTCGTGAGCGCGCAGAGTGGTGATGGCTTGCAGGGTGACCAGTCCACGCCATTCGAGACTCTGCGCGGGACACCAGCCCAGGAAGTCAAAGTTCCAGCCCCCGTCGTCTTGCTGTTCCTGTTCAAGGCGATCGAGATCGTCGGCGACCTGGTCGTCGGTGAACAACGACCGACTACGTCGTCCCGGTCTGGGCGATAACGCGAGCGGAGTTAGCTTCTCATCCTCCGTCCCGCCGGGAACAGGAGCGCTTCCGTCCTCGCTCAACATGGGGTGCAACTGTTGAATCGTGGCTTCGGCACGGGCACCGTCGGGGCACGCATCGAGAAAGTCCAGCGCGAACTTCAGCCAGTATCCGTTGATCCCGTTGGGCTCCTCTAGCTGTTGCCAGCACCACCGAGTGGCCTCGTCCAGCCAGTCGCTGTTGACCGGTGCACCCGCTAGGACTCCAGCCAACCCGAAAGTGAGGTGCGACCCACCCTCGAAAGCGACCATCCAAGGTGCGTGCGGGTACTGCGCTGCTGAGGGGAGAACGAACGGCACTCCGCCGTCCGGTTGGGAGACGCCGCTGATCCATGTTGTGAGATCTCTGACCATAGGGTCGTCGAGTGCATCGACTTCGGCTAGTACCTCGAGGCCATGCAGCGCCGCTGTGGTCTCGCTGCGCGGGCTACGGATATCGGGTTCGAGTGCGTGACCGAGCCCGCCGTCGTGGTTGCGGTAGCCCCGCAGAACTCCAACAACGGTGTCGGTGGCATCGCCGTCGAACGCGACCGCAGCACGTCGTCGGTCAAGGAGCCGGGCGTTGGTGAGAATGAACTGGCGAGCAGCCAATAGGTCAACGGACATGGTCATGACGTTAGATCGACATCTGACTCCGGTCTTCCAGAAATCGGACGGCCGTTTGACCGGTCAGACGACGGACCTCGTCGCTCATGTGGGCTTGGCTGGCGTAGCCGGCCGCAAGCGCGCGCTCGGCCAATGAGGCCGTGGTCGGCTGCGCGAGTCGGTGCAGTCGAAGGATCCGGGCCAGTGTCTTTGGGCCGAGACCTACTGCGGCCGTCGTTCGTCTGTACAGCCCCCGCTCACTGATACCGAGATCGCGAGCCACCTCGCTGACACGACTACCGGTAGCCGACAGACCCTGTGCAGCTGCAACCACGAGAGGGTCCGGCGGAAGAATACGAGCCGCGACCCAGGTGGCCATCAGTCTTCGACGCTCCGGCCACTCCGCACCTTCCAGCGCATCGATGAGCCGCTGCACAGGCGGCCCCAAGACGCACTCTGCGAGGACCTGCTGGCCACGGATCTCGCTAGCGGGCATCCCGAGGAAACCACCCGCGGCACCGGGGCGGAGTCTCACCCCCGAGGACAACAATCCAGCGGGCAGCCACACCTCCCGGGGTCCGGTATCAGGACCAGCAATCACCAGTTCGCGACCCGCTAGCCAGATGAGATCAACACATCCATCGGGTATCACGAGTTGCCTGGTGTCGAACGCTGTCTGTTGCTCCCAGGTGCAGCCGATCCCAAGGGCTGCGAGACCGGGGGAGACCGGACGCTCCAAGTAGAACGACTCACTCGACACCATCGGCTCCACGATACCGACCCCACGATTCGATCAAGGGGAGCGGCCCCGGAAGCGGATCCCCTTTCGGACGCCGCACGCAGTTGGTCAGGAACTATCGATCGGACGTCGGCGCGATGTTCTTCGACGCTGGGGCTGGGACCGGAGCTCAGGCTTCGACTGCCGGCTCGGACTCGTGTGCTTCGTGGAGCAGAGCCGCGAAGCGTGAATTCACGTCCAGGTCCGTCGTACCGATTCTCGACACTGGAATCCCGGGCGACCAGGAGTTCATGACAACTGCGCTGCTGAACCGTTCGACATCGGCGGCGAGAACCTCCTGAGTCCGCTGCGGGACCCGAGCGTGATCGAGTTGACGCCTGACAGTGCTCATCATCGTCCCAATGAGCATGTGCGCCTCGGGCCAAACAACCGTCTTTCCGTCCCAGAACGCGAGGTTCCATATCGAGCCCTCCGTGATGCGTCCCGCGCGATCGACAAAAGCAGCGTCGTCGAAGCCCTCTCCGACGGAGCGGCGCAGCAGAACAGTTTTCGCGGCCTCCCCTACGTGCTTGATGTCGGCCATGAATCGTTCGTGCTCCACGAGAGCCAACGAAAGCGGTCCTGATGGTCCTGATGAGGGCGGACCGGTGCGGATCAGCGTGTGCAAGGACTGCGCAGGGGCTGTGGCAGTGAACTCCCCAGCCGAGTCATACACGGTGATCGTTACCGAGCAATCGCCCATCGTTTCAGAGAGCGCGGCGCGAAGATGCGCGCGAACCTCGTCTTCGGCGACTGCCCCGTTAAACAGCCTTTGCGACGCGACAGTCAGGCGATCGAGGTGGAGATCGAGGCCGCGAATTCTTCCGTCGCGTACCTGCATAGCCGTGAAGTGGGCGAACCCTGCGAAGGCCAACGCCGAGAGCGCACCAGCCTCTGCTGGTGACCCATCGATGAGGGTGACGTGAGAAACTTCATTCATGGAGTCGATGCTAAACAGTGACGCCAGTGGCAAGGTCAACTCCGGGCCACGCATGGCCATCGGCGAGCTGTCCCAACTGACGGGGGCGAGCGCGCGCTCGCTTCGCTACTACGAGCAGCGGGGCCTTCTAATGTCGTCGCGAGCAGCGAACGGCTATCGGATGTACGGCGATGAAGCTACAACGATCGTGCGGCAAATACGTGCGTTCCTCGATGCTGGACTCGACACGGACACCATCCGCGCTCTGCTTCCGTGCACCCGTGGGAACGGTGAGGTCAAGCTTTGCGACGAGGTGAATGAACTGCTTCGGGGCGAGGTGCGCAGGCTTGAGGAGCACCTTGCCCACGTCGGCAATCAGCGAGAGAAGCTGCTACGCCTCATCAACAGCTAGGAACCTCTCGTATCCGCGAGTCAGAACGACAACAACCGGAAGCTCTCCGACTGGCCCCGCAGTGTGTCCGATACGGGAACCCCAGCTATGGACACCACAACACGTGAAACCACATCGACCGTGTTACCGCTCAAGTGCCCGCAAGCGGAGCCTTGACCGGGGGTTCCGTAAGCGGATGGCGAGTTCGATCGGTCGTTGCAACACCGCTGGTGAGAGGTGTTGCTCGTGTGGTCGAAGAAGCAGTTGATT
>JALYQD010000086.1 GCA_030856025.1 Actinomycetota bacterium | reverse complement strand
CCCGTGGAGTGATTCCACGGGGCCACGGCTCTTTGGTGGTTCAGATCTGTTGCTGGTTCAGACGCCGCCGGTGAGGGTCAGGCCGCCGTCGATGACGATGTTCTGGCCGGTCAGCCAGCCCGCGTCCTCGGACAGCAGGAAGGCCACGACCGAACCGACATCATCGGGGACGCCGAGCCGCTTCAGCGGGTATGCCGCCGAGACTTCGTCCTCCTTGCCTTCATACAAGGCCGTGGCGAACTTGGTCTTGACGACCGCGGGGGCCACAGAGTTGACCCGGATGTCGGGGCCGAGCTCGACCGCGAGCTCTTCGGTGACGTGGATGAGCATGGCCTTCGAGGCACCGTAGAAACCGATGCCCGGGGCCGGCTTGATGCCGGCGACGGAGGCGATGTTGACGATCGCACCACCGCTTTCGCTCATGCCCGCGTGGTAGACCTTTTGCGCCCATGACAACGCCGACAGCACGTTGACCCTGAAGATCTTTTCGGCCGCGCCCAGATCGATGTCGATCATGCGGCCCCAGGTCGGGTTGATGCCGGTGTTGTTGACCAGGAAGTCGACGCTGCCGAAGGCCTCAACGGTCTTGGCGATCGCATCGTCCTGATGAGCCGCGTCATCGCCCGCGCCGGCAACGCCGATCGCGTTGCCTTCGCCGAGTGACGCCACCGCTTCATCGAGGGCCTCTTGCTTGCGGGCGGTGATGCAGACCTTGGCGCCGTCGGCGACGAGGCGCTCGGCGACACCAAGGCCTATCCCCCGGCTTGCGCCGGTGATGATGGCGACCTTGCCGTCAAACCTGCCGCTCAAGACAGGCGCTCGATGACCATCGCCATGCCCATGCCGCCGCCGACACACATGGTCTCGACGCCGAACTGCTTGTCATGGTGCTGCAGCGAGTTGATCAGCGTGCTGGTGATGCGGGCACCCGTCATACCGAAGGGGTGGCCGACGGCGATCGCTCCGCCGTTGACGTTGAGCTTGTCGATCGGGATGCCGAGTGTCTGGGCCGAACCGAGCGCCTGCACGGCGAACGCCTCGTTGATCTCGAACAGGTCGATGTCGTCGAGTGTCATGCCGGCGTATCCGAGCGCCTGCTTCGTGGCCTCGACCGGGCCGAGGCCCATGATCTCGGGCGAGAGACCGGTGACACCGGTCGACACGATGCGGGCGAGCGGAGTCAGGCCGAGGTCCTTGGCCTTCTGGTCGCTCATGATCACGAGCGCCGCGGCACCGTCGTTGAGCGCGCAGCAGTTGCCGGCCGTGACGGTGCCGTCGGGACGGAAAACCGGTTTGAGGGCGGCGAGGGCCTCCATCGTGACTCCGGCGCGGGGGCCGTCGTCGGCGCTGACAGTCGTGCCGTCGGGCAGGGTCACCGGCGTGATGTCCTTGGCCCAGAAGCCGTCGGCGATCGCCTTCTCGGCGAGGTTCTGACTGCGGACGCCGAAGGCATCCTGCTCTTCGCGGCTCATGCCGAGGACTTGCTGCACGTTTTCGGCGGTCTGGCCCATCGCGATGTAGGCGTCGGGCAGGTTGCCGTCTTCGCGCGGATCGCTCCAGGTCTGGCCGCCCTCGGCGAACTTCTGGGTGCGCAGAATGGCGTCGTTGAACAGCGGGTTGTTCAGTTCCTGGCCGGGTATGGAGTCGCTGTTGCCCTTGGTGAAACGGCTGACCGTCTCGACGCCGGCCGAGATGTAGGCGTCGCCTTCGCCGGCCTTGATGGCGTGGAACGCCATACGGGTCGTCTGCAGGCTCGAGGAACAGTAGCGCGTGATCGTCGTGCCGGGGAGGTGGTCGAAGCCGGCGAGGACGGCGACCTGTCGGCCCATGTTGAAGCCTTGTTCGCCGCCGGGCAGACCGCAACCGAGCATCAGGTCGGTGAGGTCCTTGGGATCGAGCTCAGGCACCTTGGCCAGAGCCGCCTGGAGCATCTGGACGGTGAGGTCGTCAGGACGCATGTCCTTCAGCGAACCCTTGAAGGCTCGGCCGATCGGCGAGCGCGCGGTGGAGACGATTACTGCTTCTGGCATGATCACTCACTTCTGGTTGTTGGTCGGTTTCGTCGGTCGGCTGGGCTCAAAAGCCCAGGTCTCTGCCAATGAGTTCTTTCATGATTTCGTTGGAGCCGGCCCAGATCTTGGTGACCCGAGCGTCACGCCAGGCGCGTGCGACGCGGTATTCGTTCATGAATCCGTAGCCGCCATGCAGCTGTACGCAGTGGTCGAGGACGTCGTTCTGGATCTCCGCGGACCACCATTTGGCCTTGGCCGCATCGATCGCGGTGAGCTCGCCACGCATGTGTGCCTCGACACCCTTGTCGACGTACGCCTCGGCGACCTCGATCTTGGTGACGAGCTCGGCCATGAGGAACTTGTTGTGCTGGAACTTGCCGATCGGTTGGCCGAAGGCCTGACGGTCCTTGGCGTACCGGATCGTCTCTTCGAGGATCTGCTTGGCATGCGCGATGTTGGAGACGGCAGCGCCGAGGCGTTCCTGCGGGAGGCGCTCCATCATGAAGATGAAGCCGTTGTCGATCTCGCCGATGACGCGGTCGTCGCCGAGGCGGACGTTTTCGAAGAACAGCTCGGACGTGTCGGACTCGGTCTGGCCGACCTTGTCGAGCTTGCGGCCGCGCGAGAATCCCTCATCGGTCGCCTCGATGCCGAACAGCGTGATGCCGCGGGCGCCCTTCTCCGGGTTGGTTCGCACGGCAGTGACGACCAGGTCGGCGGAGAAACCGTTGGTGATGAAGGTCTTGGAGCCGTTGATGACCCAGTCGGTGCCGTCCCGGCGAGCGCTGGTCGTCAGCCCCTGCAGGTCCGAGCCGGCGCCCGGCTCGCTCATGGCGAT
>JALYQD010000047.1 GCA_030856025.1 Actinomycetota bacterium | reverse complement strand
GAGAACTCCTCCGCGAACTGACCATCGACCCAGAACGCGACTACCAAGGCCGCGGCACACCCCGAAAATGAAGAACGGCCGAACCCTTTTACAGGTTCGGCCGTCCGCGATGTCCTGAGACATCACAGTGTCGGGCTGACAGGATTTGAACCTGCGGCCTCGTCGTCCCGAACGACGCGCGCTACCAAGCTGCGCCACAGCCCGAATGCCTCTAAATTCGAGGACCGGGTGAGTCTATCCCAGTCAATGTGAGCAACGATGCCTCGGGGCGACATGCAAAACGGACAGGTGCATACGGCGAGGTGCCGAGCCCGGCCGACACGTGCATCCATGAGGGATCGTGGCCGTCGACCTGATGTGTATGCAGGCCTTTGACCCGCGCCGTATCGAGATCGCAGTTGGTGACGAGTGCGCCGAAACCGGGGATGCACAGCTGTCCGCCGTGGGTGTGACCGGCGAGGATCAGCGGGTAACCGAGCGAGTTCCACCGGTCGAGGACCCGCAGGTATGGAGCGTGTGCGACGCCGATCGCGAGATCGGCCGTGGAGTCGGCCGGCTCGTTGTCGAGCTCGTCGTAATGCAGGTGCGGATCGTCGACGCCGACGAAGGCGATGCGCTTGCCGTTGATGGTCAGCTCGTCGTGGCGGTTGGTGAGGTCGTGCCACCCGCGACGGGAGAACGAGCCGCGGAGCTCGCGCCACGGCAGATCGGGTTCAAGGCGAAGGTCGCCTCCCGTGCCGCCGACGAGATACCTGGCCGGGTTCTTGGGCGCAGGGGAGAAGTAGTCATTGGACCCGAACACGAACACGCCGGGCAGATCGAGGAGGTCGCCGTATGCACGGAGCACCGACGGCACCGCATTCATGTGCGCGAGATTGTCGCCGGTGTTGACCACGAGGTCGGGCTCGAGGGCGGCGAGGCCGCTCAGCCAGTCCTGTTTCTTGTGCTGGCGCGGAGTCATGTGCGTGTCCGAGAGGTGCAAGATCCGCAGTGGATCCGAGCCCGGCGCCAGCACCGGCACGGTGAACTCGCGCACGGTGAACGCGTTCACCTCGTAGAGGGCGGCATACGCAAGGCCGGCGGTGGCGGCCGCGACGGGCCAGAGGAGTTTGCGCACCCCTTCAGCGTAGCGGTGACAGAATGTGGTCATGTCTGCCCTCAAGGACCAACTCCGCACCGACCTGACCGCTGCGATCAAGGCGCGCGATGCGCTGCGATCCTCGGTGATCCGTATGGTGCTCACGGCCATCTCGACGGCCGAAGTGGCCGGCAAGGAAGCGCGGGAGCTGACCGATGAGGACGTCATCACCGTGCTCGGCGCCGAGGCCAAGAAGCGTCGCGAGTCGGCCGAGGCCTTCGAGACCGGCAACCGTCCGGAGCTGGCGCAGAAGGAACGCGATGAGGCCGTGATCCTCGGCGAATACCTCCCCGAGCAGATGAGTGCCGACGAGATTCAGGCGATCGTCACCGCCGCAGTCGAGTCCACCGGCTCGGCCGGCGCCGGTATGAACGCCATGGGCAAAGTCATGGGCGTCGTGTCACCCCAGGTAAAGGGCAAGGCCGACGGTGGGGTCGTCGCCGCCGAGGTCAAGAAGCAGCTCGGGGTTTAGCAACAACCGTCAGCGGTTGCCGCCGCCATTGTCCCCATCGTTGTCGGGCTTCTTCTTCTTGGTCTCCACGGGACGCGACGGCGTGGGACGGGGCGGCGCATCGAATGTGGCCGGCGACAAGTAGCCCTGGATGATGCCCATGGCCGCCTTCCACATCGGTCCGGCGAGTGCGCTACCGGCAGCTTCGCTGAAGCCGACGATGCGTCCGTTGACGGAGTTGCCGGAGAGCGGGATGGGGACGCCCTTGTCGTTGGCGCCGGCGATCATGGCGGCCGTCGCGAGCTCAGGCGTGTAGCCGACATACCAGACCGATTTGTTGTCCTGGGTCGTGCCTGTCTTGGCCGCCGACTGGATGTTGAGTCCGGTGCCCCGGGCGTAGCCGAAGCCTCCCGGACGTTGCAAACCGGCGAGGATGTCGTTGATCGTCGCGGCATCCTTCTCGTCCATGACGCGCTTGCATTCCGATTTGTACTTCTTGATCTCCTTGCCGTTCGCGTCCTCGATCGAGTCGATCGGCTCCGGCCTGCAGTACATACCGCCCGATGCTGCCGTCGCGTATGCCGCAGCCATGTCGAGCGGGCTGACGTTGGTGACACCGAGTGTGAACGGTCCGACCTGGTTGGTGATGTTTTCCTCGGGGTTGTAGGGGACCGTGATCCCCATGGCCTCCGCGGCCCGGACGGTGTTGCACAGGCCGGCGTCGCGCTCGAGCTGGGCGAAGAAAGTGTTTACCGACAGGCGGGTGCCGGTGTACATGTTCATGGTTCCCGACGAGGTGGAGTTCTTGACCATCCAGCTGGCAGTGCTGCCGCCCCGGCAATCGAAATACGTGCCGGCGGGCATGGTCAACCGTGCGGGGGACCGGTAGGACTTGCCCGGGGAGATGCCCTTCTTCAGGGCGGCGGCGACGGTGAACATCTTGAATGTCGACCCGGCCGGGAATCCGCCGGAGTCGCCATAGACCCGTGGCACCGTGTAGTTGATGAAGGATTCGCCCTTGTTCTTCTCCCGACCCATCGGCCGTGACTGGGCGAGTCCGCGCACCTTGCCGGTGCCGGGCTCGACGAGGGCCAGGGCGCCGATGGCCTCGTCCTTGGGACGGACATGCTTCTTGACGGCTTCGTTGACGGCCTTCTGCATACGCATGTCGATGTTGGACTTGATCGTCAGGCCGCCGCTCTCGAGCTTTTGCTGGCGTTCCTGGACCGACGAGCCGAGGTCCTTCTCGGTCAGCAGCAGGCGTCGTATGTAGTCGCACGAGAATGCCGCCACCGAGGAGACGCAACCGTTGGGGAAGCGGGTGATCTTGAGCCCGAGCGGCTTGGCCATGAGCTTCTCGGCCTCGTCCTGGGGGATCTTGCCGACTCGGGCCATGGCGCCGATGACGGTGTTGCGCCGCTGGAGTGCTCGTTCGGGGTAGACGTTGGGATCGAATTCGACCGGGTTCTTGACGAGGCCGGCGATCGTTGCCGACTGCAGGACGCTGAGCTTGTCGGGGCTCACCGAGAAGTAGTGATAGGCGGCGGCCGAGATGCCATAAGCGCCGTCACCGAAGTAGGCGATGTTGAGGTAGCGTTCGAGGATTTCCTTCTTGGTGTGCGACTTCTCGTAGGAGATCGCGTACTTGAGCTCGCGGATCTTGCGGGAGGTCGACTTCTCGGTCGCGGCCCTGATCTGTTCGCGGGTCTTGGCCTGCTGGACTAGGGTCAGCTTGACCAGCTGCTGGGTGATCGACGAACCGCCCTGGGTCTGGCCTTCCGATGCGTTGTTGACCAGCGCGCGGAGCGTTCCCTTGAGGTCGAGGGCGCCGTGCTGGTAGAAGCGGTTGTCCTCGATCGACAGGAGCGCGTCCTGCATGTTGGGCGCGATGTCATTGAGCGGGACGTCCTGGCGGTTCTCCTTGTAGAAGTACGCCAGCAGGTCGCCGTTGGAGGCCAGGAGGCGCGTCGTCTGCGGGTTGGGAGTCTGACGGAGGGCGAGCGGAAGGTCGACGAACTCCTGGCTCACATTGCTGGCGGTGACGGCGACGAACGTCGTCGCAGGGATCAGCAAAGCCGCGACCATGACCCCGGCGAGCGCACTGAGGCGAGCCATTGCTCCGAGGATCGACCCCTTGCTCGCATGGTCTTGTTCCGATTGCACCCGCGTACGCAGGCTCGAGCGCAGAGATTCCCAAGACATGGGGCAAGCCTACGTGAAACCCTGGAAACCCCTACATAAGAGCCTGTCAGAGGGCCCTTCATAGTCCGAAATGACTATCGGAAGATGGCTCATACATATCTTATGGCTCCCGCCCCCGCTCCCTAGATTGAGCATCAGGATTCACTTCGGTCACAAAAGACCTTTCTCGGGGAGGGAACAAATGTCCTGGAACGAAAATTGGGCGTCGCTCGCAGCATGTAAAGGCGGGTCGGACGCCTTGTTCGTCAGAGGCGCCGAACAGAATCGCGCCAAGCAGCAGTGTGCATCGTGTCTCGTACGCGCCGAATGCCTTGCCGAAGCTTTGGACAACCGCATCGAATGGGGCGTCTGGGGCGGTATGACCGAACGCGAACGCCGTGCACTCCTTCGGCGCAAGCCCAATGTCACCGAGTGGCGCAAGGTCCTTCAGGTCGCTTAGCGCTCAACCACCGGCGAGCCTCAACTGCCAGCGAGCAAGGCGCCGATGATTCGGAGACCTTCCAGGTCGTGCACGTCGCCGGGCAGAGCCGGCACTGATGTGGTGGGCACCGATGGGTGCGCCGCCGAGAACCTCTTCTTGAGCCGTGCCTCGCGCGCCGCGACCTTGAACCGTTCAGCATGGATCGTGAGCAGTTCGGCTGTCTGCTTGTCTGCGGCATTGCCGGTCGCGAGCTTGATCGCGGCCGACTCGGCCTGGGCGCCGCTGATCCCTGCCGCACCCGGCACACTCACGCGGTTGACGACGAGGCCGGCCAGCGGCATGTTCTCGTTGGCGAGTCGTTCGACGAAGTAGGCCGCCTCCCGCATGGCATCGGGTTCGGGCGATGCGACGACGATGAATGCGGTCTGCGGCGCCTGTAACAAGGCGTAGGTGCCCTCGGCGCGCTGACGGAACCCGCCGAACAGGGTGTCGAAAGCCGCGACAAAGGTCTGCATGTCGGTGAGCACCTGAGCGCCGAGGACCTTGTTGAGGGCGCTCGTCACGAGTCCGAAGCCGGCGCTGAACACGCGCGCTGGCCCCTTCGCGGGTACGAGCAGCAACCGGATGAAGCGGCCGTCGAGGAGCGACGACAGCCTCTCGGGCGCATCGAGGAAGTCGAGGGCAGAGCGCGAAGGCGGGGTGTCGACGACGATCAGGTCCCAGCGGCCAGCACCGTCATGGGCGCCATCCGCCTGCGCTATCGCCTCGGCGTGGAGCTGGCCAAGCTTTTCCATCGCCATGTATTCCTGCGTGCCCGCGAATGAACTCGACAACGCCACATAAAACGGGTTGCTCAGGATCTGCTCGGCCTTCTCCGGCGTCGCGTGCGCCTCGACGACCTCGTCGAAGGTCCGCTTCATGTCGAGCATCATCGCGTCGAGCGAACCGCCGTGGGCGCCCGCGTCCTTGACCGGTCGCGGCACGTTGTCGAGCTCGGTCAGTCCCATCGACTGCGCCAGCCGGCGGGCCGGGTCGATCGTGAGCACGCATACCTTGCGGCCCTGCTCGGCGGCGCGAAGCCCGAGGGCGGCCGACGTCGTCGTCTTGCCCACTCCACCGGATCCGCAGCACACGATGATCTGCGTATGGGTGTCGGCGATCAATGCGTCGATGTCGAGGGCGCTGGAGGTCCGGCCGCCGCCGACGCGTACGGCAGATCGGGCCCCCTTGACCGTCGGAGTCGTCTGCGCCTTCTTGCTCATAGGACGCCACTCTCCTTCAGGTCTTCGGCCAGCTCGAACAACGCGCCGAGGTCGACGCCGTCACTCAGCCAGGGGAGCTCGGCCAGACGCTTGGCCTCACTGGCGAGGACGTCGCGTTGACGGTCCTGGAGGTCCTGGCGCTCGATGTGGGCCTTGCCTTCCTCAAGGAGCGCCACCGCCGCGTCCTGGTCGAGCGAAGCCCGTTTGAGGCTCGAGGAGACCTTGGACGCGGTGAGGACTCCGCCGCTGATCGCCGCGCTGGTCTCGGCGGACAGCAGCGCCGGGCGTACGAGGTTGAGGATCACATGCCCGACCGGAAGTTTCTCCGCGTCGAGGCCGGCGATGCCTTCGATCGTCTCCTGGACCGGCATCTCCTCCAGAACCGTTACCAGGTGCACGCGAGTCGTGACCGAGCGCATCATCTGCATGATCGATTCGGCCTGGCGCCGGATCGGGCCGACCTTGGCGAGGCCGGCGACCTCGGTGTTGACGTTGAGGAACCGGGTGATGCGGCCGGTCGGCGGGGCGTCCATGATGACGGCGTCATACACGAAGTTCACCCCGTCCTTGCGCCTCGCGGCCTCATAGACCTTGCCGGTGAGGAGCACGTCGCGGACGCCGGGAGCGATGGTGGTGGCGAAGTCGATGATGCCGAAGCGCTCGAGGACCTTGCCGGCCCGGCCGAGCCGGTAGTAAATCGAGAGGTATTCGAGCAGCGCCGCCTCGGGATCGATCGCGAGGGCGAAGACCTCGCCGCCGCCGAGGCCGACCGCGACCCTGCGCTCTTCGTAGGGCAGCGGCGGGACGTCGAAAAGCTGGGCGATGCCCTGGCGGCCCTCCACTTCGCACAGGAGGACCTTCTTGCCCTTGTCGGCAAGTGCCATCGCGAGAGCGGCGGCAACGGTCGTCTTGCCCGTGCCGCCTTTGCCGGTGACGATGTGAAGCTGGGTCGAGAGAGCCACGGGGGAACACTATCGCCAGTGCCCCGTATTCGGCTGGGGTGCTGGGGACGTTACAACGGCGATACAGTCGGGTCATGACGCAATGGGAATACATGACCGCACCGGTATTGGTGCACGCGACCAAGCAGATCCTCGACAACTTCGGCCAGGACGGCTGGGAACTCGTCCAGATCGTGCCCGGGATGAATCCCGAAAACCTGGTGGCCTACTTCAAGCGGCCGGTCGCCTGATGGGCGCCGTGGAGGATCGCCTCACCGGGCTCGGCTTTGCCGTCCCCGACGTTGCGAAGCCGATTGCCGCATACGTGCCGGCCGTGAAGACGGGCAACTACGTCTTCACCTCCGGTCAGCTGCCGCTGCGTGACGGACAGATGATCCTCACCGGGAAGGTGGGCGGCGAAGTCTCCTCCGAGGAGGCCGCCGACTGCGCCAAGCAGTGTGCCCTCAACGCGATCGCCGCGGTCAAGGCCGAGATCGGCGACCTCGACCGGGTCGCGCGGGTCGTCAAGGCCGTCGTGTTCGTGGCGAGCACGCCGGACTTCACCGGGCAGCCCCTCGTCGCCAACGGTGCGAGCGAACTGTTCGGCGCAGCCTTCGGCGACGCCGGCAAACACGCACGCAGCGCCGTCGGGGTCCCCGTGCTCCCGCTGGACTCGCCTGTCGAGGTCGACCTCATCGTCGAGGTCAGCTGAGCCGTGCTCGTCCCCGTTCCGCAATCCCTCGTCGAGCATGCGCTCAAGCAACGGGGCGAGGTTGCCGCGACGCGTGACGCCTCGACCGTGGTGGTGGTGCGCGACGGCGCGGACGGCCTCGAGGCCTATCTGCTGCGTCGCCAGCAGTCGATGAAGTTCGCGCCGGGGATGTATGTCTTCCCCGGCGGCGGGGTCGACAAGGCCGATGCCAACACCGACGTGCCGTGGGCCGGTGCGTCGCCTGCCGAATGGGCTGCGCGCTTCGGCTGTACCGAGGACATCGCCCGGGGATTGGTGTGCGCCGCGGTGCGTGAGACGTTCGAAGAGTCCGGCGTCCTGCTGGCCGGCCCCGACGAACACTCAGTCGTTGCTGACACGAGTGGCCCCGAGTGGCAGGCCGCCCGGCTCGCACTCGAGGCCCACGAGTTCTCCTTCGCCGAGTTCCTTCTCAAGCAGGGCCTCGTCCTGCGCACGGACCTGCTCGGCGCCTGGGCGCACTGGATCACCCCGTCGTTCGAGCCGCGCCGCTTCGACACCCGGTTCTTCGTGGCGGTCCTCCCTGAGGGCCAGGCGGTCGGGCACCTGGCGCGCGAGGCCGACCGTGCCGTATGGGCTCCGCTGCCTGCGGTCCTCGCCTCGGTCGATGCCGGTGAGACGGCGATGCTCCCGCCGACGCACATCACCTGCCGTGAACTTGCCGGACTATCTGCGAACGAGGTGCTGGAAGCGGCCTTGCAGCGGCGCATCTTCCCGATCGCGCCGGAGCTCGTCGAGGTCGACGGCCAGCACTTCTTGAAGACTCCCTTGGGGGAAGACGATGACTGAGCCGATCCGGGTGACCGACCGCGCGTCGTTCGTCCTGGCCGACAATCCGGGGTTCATGACCCTCGACGGCACCAACAGCTGGATCCTGCGCGAACCCGGCGCTTCGCAGTCGGTCGTGGTCGACCCCGGCCCGCTCGACGAGCAGCACTTGCAGGCTGTCCTCGCGGCGGCCGGCAACGTCGGGCTGGTCCTTGTCACGCATCGCCATTTCGACCATACGGACGGTGTCGCGCGCTTCGCAGAGCTGTCGGGGGCGCCGGCCCGGGCCGTCGATCCGCAGTACTGCGTCGATGCCGACGTGCTCGTCGACGGTGAGCAGATCGTCGTCGACGGTCTCACGATCGATGTCCTGACGACCCCGGGGCATACGGCCGACTCGACCTGTTTCCGCCTCGTCGATGAGAACACGCTGCTGAGCGGCGACACGATTCTCGGCCGCGGCACCACCGTCGTCGCCCACCCCGACGGCGCCCTCGGTCCTTACCTCGACTCGTTGGCCCTGATCGGTGAGCTCGCCGAGGAGGGTCTCGTCGAGCGGATCCTGCCCGGCCACGGACCGGTCATCACCGACCCGGGCGCCGTCGTCAACGGCTATCTTGACCATCGGGCAGAGCGACTCGACCAGGTGCTGGCGGCCGTCGAAGGCGGAGCAACAACCGCGCGCGAAGTCGTCGAGCTGGTCTATCAGGACGTCGACCAGGCTCTCTGGCCCGCCGCCGAGCTCTCCGTCGCAGCCCAGCTGGACTACCTCCGCGAAGCCTGACCCCGCACCCACGTCCCCAAGATTTGGCGGCTAATGCCCCCGGAATCGCGGGAATGAGTCGTTTTGCGTTGAACATCGGCCAAATCTTGGGGATCCACAACCGAGCCAGCGTTGGTAGGTCGTCCACAACGGGTTGTTCGGAGGGGTGCCACGCGTGCTGCGATCGGCCATCGTCGCCGTATGCAGGATGTCCCAGCCGAACTTTGCGGTCGACCCTTCACCGCCGCCGATGCGAGGGCCCACGGAATCACCCGGAGGATGCTTCAAGGACCCCGGTTCGCCCAGATCACGACCGGTGCCTATCGAACTGCGGGCACGCCGGCGTCGTTCGAGCTTCTGGTGCGCGCGGCGATACTCGTACTGCCGCCGGATGCGGCGCTGAGTCATGTCAGCAATCTGCGTTGGCGTGGCTATGACGCCGTGCCGGCATGGCCACTCCATTTCTCCACCAACATGAGGCTCCATGTCGAGCGTCCGGGGATCATCGCGCACCGCCGGCAAGGCCTTCTGAGTTCGTCCCTGGTACGAGGTGTGCCGCTGCTCGGCCCCGATCGCACCTTCGTCGATGCCGCCACTCAGTTGTCAGAACGGGAACTCCTCCGCGCAGGCGACTGGCTTGTAGCCGACGGGCATACGGACATTCTGGATCTGCGCGCATTCGCTGTGATGTCTCACCTTGACGGCGTGCAGCGGGCCCGACTGGTTGCACCGATCGTCAGGGAGCGAGTCGACTCGGTGCGCGAATCCGATGTGCGCTGGGTCCTGATGAGCTCGGGCCTTCCGGTGCCCGAAGCCAACCCGGATCTCTTTGACGAAGACGGCGAGTTCCTGGCCAGGGGCGACCTCGTCTACAAGACCTACAAGGTGTTGGTCGAGTACGACGGATGGCAGCATGAACGAGATCCTCGTCAACGTCAGCGGGATCATCTGCGCCGCGAAAGGCTCGAAGCCGCGGGGTGGCGGGTCATCGTGGTGACGACGGAGGACTTCGGCAATGAGTCGTCGATCGCGTGGAGGGTCTTCAACGCCCTCCGCCTACGCGGCTACACCGGTCCGCGACCAAGTTTTGGCCGCTGAGGCACCTGAAAAGCCCGAATCAGAGCGATTTCACGTGCAAGATCGGCCAAATCTTGGGGAGAGGTTAGCGGGCCCGTTTTTGGAGGCGCTCAAGGTCCATGATGACGACCGAGCGGGGCTCGAGGCGCAACCAGCCGCGGGCGGCGAAGTCGGCCAGGGCCTTGTTGACCGTTTCGCGCGAAGCGCCCACGAGCTGGGCGAGTTCTTCCTGCGTGAGGTCGTGGTTGACGTGGACGCCATCATCGGCGCGGCGGCCGAAGCGGCTCGCGAGATCGAGGAGGGCCTTGGCGACCCGGCCGGGAACGTCGGAGAACACTAGGTCGCCGACGACTTCGTTCGTACGGCGCAGACGGGCGGCCAGCTGGTGCAGGAGCGCCCTGGCGACGTCGGGGTGCTGACCGATCAACGGGATCAGCGCATCGTGGCCGAGGGCCTTCATGTTGCAGTCGGTCACAGCGGTGGCAGTGGCTGAGCGCGGTCCCGGATCGAACAGCGACAGCTCGCCGAACATCTGGCCGGGGCCGAGGATCGCCAACAGGTTTTCGCGCCCGTCGGGAGAGGTGCGCCCGAGCTTGATCTTGCCGTCGGTGACGACATACAGCTGGTTGCCGTCATCGCCCTCGTTGAACAGAATCTCCCCCCGCTTGATCCCGATCGCCGTCATCGAGGCATCGAGGGACGCGGCGGCCTCGTCGTCGAGGCCGGAGAAGAGTGGCGCCTGGCGCAACACATCGTCGTTCACAAGGGGTCCTTTTCGTTGTAACTCCGGTCACAGTCTGTCGCAACGCTTCACACTTTTCCACACCGAGGTCCGCTTTATGCGCTGATTGACCTGCGCAAGTAGTGTTGAGCGCGTGCCGAAGGACGACGCGAGACTGCCGCCACCTGAGACCTCGCTGGTCAGGCGTGCCCGCAAGATCGATCGAGTCCTGGCCGAGACCTACCCCGACGCCGGTTGCGAACTCGATTTCGAGGACCCCTTCCAGCTCCTCGTCGTCACCGTCCTGTCGGCGCAAACCACCGACCGGCGGGTCAACGCGATCTCGCCCGCACTGTTCGCCGCATTCCCCGACGCGTATGCACTCGCCGCGGCCGACCGGGCCGAGGTCGAGGAGCTCATCCGGCCGACCGGGTTCTTCCGGGCCAAGACCGACAGCCTGCTCGCCCTCTCCGCCGACCTGGTCGAGAGGTACGACGGCAAGGTCCCCGGCAAGCTCAAGGACCTGGTGACTCTTCGCGGTGTGGGCCGCAAGACCGCCAATGTCGTCCTCGGCAACGCCTTCGGTGTGCCGGGGCTGACCGTCGACACACATTTCGCCCGGCTCGTCCGCCGTTTCGAATGGGTGCCCGAGGACATCGCCAAGGATCCGGTCAAGACCGAGCACGCCGTGGGCGCGTTGTTCCCGCGCAAGGACTGGACGATGTTGAGCCACCGGCTCATCTGGCACGGCCGGCGCCGGTGCCACGCCAAGAAACCGGCCTGCGGCGCCTGCCCCGTGGCGCACTGGTGCCCGTCCTTCGGCCTCGGCCCGACCGATCCGGACGAGGCCGCCAAGCTCGTCACCACCCAGGGACCGGCGTGAGACGGGCGGTCGCAGCCGTCCTCGCCGGGATGGTCCTCGCCGGTTGCGGGGCCCCCAGCGCTGAGCCGGCCAAGAAGCCGACCTTCGGCGGAGGCTCGTCGACCGCGCCGGACGCCGCGGCACTCGCCAAGGCCAAGGCTGAGGCCGGAATCGAGGACTGCCCAAAGACCGAAAACACCGAACCGAAGGACGACGGCCTGCCCGGACTGGTCCTCGACTGCCTGGGTGGCGGTTCGCCGGTTCACCTGTCAGGACTCCCCGGCGAACCCACCGTCATCAACCTCTGGGCATCCTGGTGCGGACCGTGCAAGAGGGAGTTGCCGCACTTCGCGAAGGCGCATCGCGAGCTCGGGGATCGAGTGCAGGTCCTCGGCATCGATTTCGCCGACGACGAGCCCGACGCGGCCCTCGAACTCGCAAAACGGGCCGGAGTTACTTACCCTCTAGTGGCCGATCCGAAGTCCTCCGTGAAGGCCGATCTCAAGGTCGTGGGCTTGCCCCAAACGGTTTTTGTGGATGCACAGGGGACAATTGTGGCAACCGAACGACGCGCATACCGCTCATACGATGACCTGACCACCGCGATCTCGAAACACCTGGGGGTGAAGCCATGAAGCAATCGACTCTGCCCGAATGGCTGCTGCCCCTCGCCGACCTGCTGAAGGATGTCGAAGCCGAGCACATCCAGCCGAGCTTCCCCGGTCCGCCGGCAGATGCGCGCCAGGCCGCGGTCCTCATGCTGTTCGCCGATGGCCCCGAAGGGTCGGACCTGTTGCTGACGCTGCGGGCGTCGACGCTCCGCGCGCACGCCGGCCAGATCGCGTTCCCCGGAGGCTCGACCGATCCCGGTGACGCCGATGCGGTCGAGACTGCGCTCCGCGAGGCCGAAGAGGAAGTCGGACTCGATCCCGACGAGGTCCAGGTCTTCGGCCAGCTGCCGATCCTGTGGCTTCCTCCCAACAACTTCGCCGTGACGACCGTCCTCGGCTACTGGCCCGAGCCCCGCGAGCTGCACCCGGTCGACACCTGCGAGGTCGAGGCAGTGTTCCGCGCGCCCATAGCCGACCTGATGGAACCGTCGAACCGATACACGGTCGTCCACCCCTCGGGCTGGCGCGGGCCGGCGTTCACGGTCGACAGCGAGATGCCGCTCTGGGGATTCACCGCCGGCGTCGTGTCGCGACTGTTCGCCCAGGTCGGCTGGGAACGCGAATGGGACGACTCGATCACCAAGCCGATGCCGGTGATCCTGTGAACATCCTCGACATCCTCGTCATCTTCGTCCTGATCGCCTACGCGATCTCGGGTTACTACCAAGGCTTCGTGACCAACCTGGTCGCCACCGTCGGCCTGCTCGTCGGCGGCCTGCTGGCGATCTCGCTCATCCCCAGGTTCATGAACGAGCGCACCCCGACGGTCACGTCTTCGCTGATCGCGCTCGCCGTGGTCGTTGGCGCGGCTGTCGTCGGCCAAGCCATCGGCACGTATGTCGGCACCGACATACGCGACGGACTGGTCTGGCGACCGTTGCGGTGGGTCGATGCGGTTGGCGGCAGTGCGCTGAGCATGGTCGCCGTCCTGTGCGCCGCCTGGGCGCTCGGCTATGCGGTCAGCGGCAGTCAGATCCCGTATGTGTCCACCGCCGCGCGCGGGTCGACGATCCTCGACCGGGTCAACCGGGTGATGCCCGACGGCGCGACCGACGTCCTCGACGCCTTCAACAAGGTGCTCGACACCAACCTGTTCCCGCGTTACCTCGAGCCGTTCGAGAACGAGACGATCAAGGCGGTCGGGCCGCCCGATCAGGCTTCGCTCGACAGCCCCGCCGTACGCACCGCTGCCGGCAGCGTCGTCAAGATCCTCGGCTCGGCGTCGTGCAACCGCGGCATCGAGGGGTCCGGGTTCGTCTACGCCACCGACCGGGTCATGACCAATGCCCACGTAGTGGCCGGCGTCACCGATCCGTTCGTCGTCATCGGCCAGCGCCGGGTTCGCGCCAACGTCGTACTCTTCGACCCCAAGCTCGACGTCGCCGTACTCGCCGTGCCGGGACTGGGTGTGTCGCCGATCGGCTTCGACGAGAGTGGCAAGGCCGGCGACCCGGCTGCCGTGCTCGGCTATCCGGAGAACGGTCCCTTCGATGCCCGCGCGGCCCGCATACGTATGGAACAACGCCTGCGCAGCCCCGACATCTATGACAAGGGGCAGGTCGTGCGACGGACCTTCTCGATCAGGAGCCTGGTGCGTTCGGGCAACTCCGGCGGACCGCTCGTGTCCGAGGACGGCAAGGTCCTCGGCGTGATCTTCGCGGCGTCGATCACGGACAACTCGACCGGCTACGCGCTCACTGCCGACCAGGTCGGCGCCGACGCCGAGCTGGGCCAGAACGCCACCACCGAAGTATCGACCGGAGCCTGCACCTGATGAGACCCTTTTTCGCCCTCGTTCTCGGTGTCTGTGCCGTTCTCGCCACCTTGGTGACCGTGCCTGCGACGTGGGTCAGCCAAAACATCGCCGACGAAGACGGTTATGTTGCCTTCGCCGAGCCGATCGCCCGGGACTCGGAATTCCACGGCGCCCTCGCCGACGCGCTGAGCGAGTCGCTGGTCGAACGGACACAACTGGCCGCTGCTGCGCAACCGGTCGCCAAAGCGGCGATCCTCCGGGTGGCCAACCAGGTCTCGGGCGAGCCGGGATTCGTCACGGCATGGAACGACACGCAGAGGCAGTCGCACAAGATCATGCTCGGCGACCAGCGCGACCTGCCACCGGAACTCGATTCCGGCCCCAGTTTTGCCATCGACCTCGGCCCGCTCGGCAAGTTCGTCGTCGACGAGGTCAACAAGAACCTGCCGTTCGCGATTGCCGCTCCCGACCAGCTCGTCATCCCGGTCAACGGGGCACCACAGGCGGAGACGCTTGACCGCATACGCCAGTCGCCGACGTATGCGCGCAACGGGCTGATCGCGATTGCCCTCTCCGCGGCCCTGGCCCTTGCCTTCGCCCGCCGCAAGAGTGTTGCCGTTGCCTGGCTGGGCATCGGCGCCGTCCTGTCCGCCGGCGTGCTCAAGGTCGCGGCGGTTGTCGGTGTGCCCGCGGTGCTCGACCGCAACACGGCGCCGTCTCCGTTCGCCAAGGCGCTCCTCGACACGTATGTCGACCGCGCCAACGCGTCATTCGGTCATTGGCTGCTGGTGCTGGCGATCGGCGGCGGTGTTGCCACCGCAGCCGGTTTGGTGCTGAGGCTGGCTGCCGGCGCTAAAGAGCGGGCTTAGACGGGCTCTTGAAGGCCGACGGGATGGCCTTCGCAGTCTGGATCGTCTTTTCGGGTGCGCGGATCTTCTTGAGCTTGAGGATGCCGATGAGGACGAGAAGCCCTGCGAACAACGCGTAGGCACCGGAGACGATGAGGAATGCCCACGCGGGGTGAAGGCCCGTCATCGTCAGGAGGTAGGCAAACGCGATCGACACCAGGATCGTGATGAGCAGACCGAAGAACCCGGCTATGAGGAACAGTGCCGCCCCGATGCCGCCCGCCTTCGCGCTGACCTTCAGCTCGGACTTGGCCAAAGCAATCTCGGATTGGACCAGCGCGGAGATGTCACGGCTGGCATCAGCGACCAGTCGCCCGATTGTCGGTTCGTCCTCATGACTCATGAGGCGAGCCTATCGGAGTTGTGCGGGCGGATCAGGACCCGATTGCCACGAGGCGGTGCACGGCGTCGATGAGCGCGCCGGTCACCATGATCGCGCAGGCCATCCGGATATCGAGTCGTACGCGCTTTGCGCCGGCCGAGGCGGTTGCCTCAGCCGGCGCAAGCAGATCTGGTGTCATATCCATGGTTCAACCGTGGACGCCACACATGTCCAGCGGCTGAACAGTACCTGTCCAGCCGCTGAGCGTTATTCCTCGTCTTTGGCGGTACCCATGCCGGCCGAGATGGCGTCCATGACGGTCGAGTCGGCGAGGGTCGTGGCGTCGCCGACGGTGCGGTTTTCGGCAACATCGCGGAGGAGTCGGCGCATGATCTTGCCCGAACGGGTCTTGGGGAGCTCGGTGACGATCATGACCGACTTCGGTTTGGCGATCGCGCCGATTTCCTTGGCCACGTGGTCACGGAGCTCCTTGACGATGTCGTCTCCACCGTCGCCGGTTCCCCCATTGACGGCACTGTCGCGGAGGATCACGAAGGCGACGGGGGCCTGACCGGTCATGTCGTCGGCGGCACCGACAACAGCGGCTTCGGCGACCTTCGGGTGCGACACGAGGGCCGACTCGATCTCGGTCGTCGACAGGCGGTGGCCCGAGACGTTCATGACGTCGTCGACACGACCCATCAACCAGATGTCGCCGTCCTTGTCCTTCTTGGCACCGTCGCCGGCGAAGTACATACCGGGGAAGCGTGACCAGTAGGTCTCCTTGAACCGCTCGTCGTCGCCCCAGATCGTGCGCAGCATCGCCGGCCAGGGTTCGGTGAGAACGAGGTAACCGCCCGAACCGTTGGGCACCGGCTTGCCGGCGTCGTCGAGCACGTCCGCGCCGATGCCGGGCAGTGCCTTCATCGCCGAGCCGGGCTTGCCCGATGTGACGCCCGGCAGCGGGCTGATCATGATCTGACCGGTCTCGGTCTGCCACCACGTGTCGACGATCGGACAGTTGTCGGCGCCGATGTGCTCGCGGTACCACATGTAGGCCTCGGGGTTGATCGATTCGCCGACCGATCCGAGGAGCCGCAGGCTGGACAGGTCGTACTTCGCAGGGATGTCGTCGCCCCACTTCATGAACGTGCGGATCGCGGTCGGCGCGGTGTAGAACTTCGTCACCTTGAGGTCCTGGATGATTTCCCACCAGCGGCCCTTGTGCGGGCTGTCCGGGGTGCCTTCATACATGACCTGGGTGACGCCGTTGGCGAGCGGCCCATAGACGATGTAGGAGTGCCCGGTGACCCAGCCGATGTCGGCCGTGCACCAGTAGACGTCGGTCTCGGGCTTCACGTCGAACACCGAGTAGTGCGTCGATGCGGCGCCGACGAGATATCCGCCGGTCGTGTGCAGGATGCCCTTGGGCTTGCCGGTCGTGCCGGACGTGTACATCACATAGAGCGGGTGCTCCGAATCGAAGGCCTCCGGCTCATGATCGGCCGACGCACTGTCGACGATGTCATGCCACCAGACGTCGGTCTTGTCGTTCCACTCGACGTCCTGACCGGTGCGGCGCACGACGAGGACATGGCGGACGTCGGGACACTGCGTGACGGCTTCGTCGACGGCGGGCTTCAACGCCGAAGGCGCGCCACGGCGGTAGCCGCCGTCTGAGGTGATCACGACGCGGGCGTCGCAGTCCTTGATCCGGCTCGACAACGCGTCAGATGAGAAGCCGCCGAACACGACGGTATGCGGGGCGCCGAGACGGGCGCAGGCCAACATCGCGACGACTGCTTCGGGGATCATCGGCATGTAGATCGCGACCCGGTCGCCGGTCTCGACGCCGAGGTCGATGAGCGCGTTGGCCGCGCGGGAGACGTCATCCTTGAGCTCGGCGTAAGTGATGTCGCGGGTGTCGTCCTCGGGCTCACCGACCCAGTGGAAGGCGACCTTGTCGCCGTTGCCGGCCTCGACGTGGCGGTCGACGCAGTTGTAGGAGGCATTGAGCTTGCCGCCGACGTACCACTTGGCGAACGGGGCATTGGTCCAGTCGAGCACTTCGTCGTACGGGGTGGCCCAGCTGATCCGCTCGGCTTCCTTGTCCCAGAAGCCCAGGCGGTCGGCCTTGGCCTCGTCATACGCCGAAGCGGTGACATTGGCCTTGGCGGCAAAGTCCGCCGGAGGATCGAAGTGTCGCGTTTCATTCGCGAGGTTACTGATGGCGTCTTCGGTCACGGTTGCTCCTTGGTAGAACTTCTCTTTTGCATTGTGTCTCACGCCACAGCATGGGTGGCAAGGGGTTGCAGTGAGGTTGCCCTCAAACCGAGTGGCGCAGTGCGGCTCTCCCCCCGATCGGGGAGCCGC
>JALYQD010000012.1 GCA_030856025.1 Actinomycetota bacterium | reverse complement strand
CGTCAGACCGGTCGCACCAAGATCGTTGCCGCCGAGGGGAGCTTCCACGGCCGCTCCATGGGCGCACTCGCGCTGACCTCCAAGAAGGCCTACCGCGAACCGTTCGAGCCGCTCCCGGGCGACGTCGTCTGGGTTCCGTATGGTGACGCCGAAGCACTGGCCGGTGCCGTCGACGACACCGTCGCCGCAGTCATCCTCGAACCGATCCTGGGCGAAGCCGGTGTCGTCGAGCCGCCCAAGGGCTACCTCCAGGCGGCTCGTGACATCACGACTGCCAATGGCGCGCTGCTCTGGATCGACGAGATCCAGACCGGCATCGGCCGCACCGGCGCCTGGTTCGCCCACAGCGAATCCGGCATCGTTCCCGACCTCGTCACCGTGGCCAAAGGACTCGGCGGCGGCATCCCGATAGGTGCCCTGATCGCCCTTGGCAATGCCGAAGCGCTCCTGCAGCCCGGCAACCACGGCACGACCTTCGGCGGCAACCCGGTTGCGACTGCTGCCGCACTGGCCGTCCTCGACACGATCATCGCCGAAGACCTGCTCGCCAACGCGACGGCGGTTGGCGACCAGATCAGGTCCGGGCTCTCCGGTCACCCGCTCGTGACCGATGTGACCGGTAGAGGACTCCTCGTCGGCATCGTGCTCGCCGCGGACGTTTCCGCTGTCTTGCAGCAGTCCGCGCTCGAAGCCGGGCTCATCATCAACAATCCGACGCCCAACCGCATCCGCCTGGCACCGCCGCTGATCCTGAGCGCCGACGACGCCGACAACGCGGTCAAGACGCTGCTGATGCTCCTCGACGAGGTCTCTCTCGATGGACGTGGAGCATGAGGCACTTCCTCCGCGACGACGACGTCACGCCCGTCGAGCAGGCGGCGATCCTCGCCCTTGCCGCCCGCATCAAGCTCGACCCCTATGCGCTCAAGCCGCTGGCCGGTCCGCAATCGGTCGCGTTGATCTTCGACAAGGCATCGACCCGCACGCGGGTGTCGTTCACCGTCGGCATCGCCGATCTCGGCGGCCAGGCTGTCGTTCTCGATCGGGCGAGCACACAGGCCGGACGCGGCGAGACTGTCGCCGACACCGCCCGCGTTCTGGGCAGTATGACCAGCGCGATCGTGTGGCGCACCTATGCGCAGAGCGATCTCGACGACATGGCCGCACACGCCGGGGTCCCGGTCGTCAACGCACTCAGCGACGACTTCCACCCGTGCCAGATCCTTGCCGACTGGCAAACCGTGATCGAGCACAAGGGCAGCCTTGCCGGACTCACCGTTGCCTACCTCGGCGACGGCGCCAACAACATGGCGCACTCCTACCTCCTCGGCGGGGCGGTTGCCGGTATGCATGTGCGCATCGGTGCCCCCGCATCCCACCACCCCGACCCCGACATCGTCGCCGACGCCGCGAGGATCGCCAGGGAGACCGGCGGATCCGTGCTGGTGACGTCCGACCCCGACGAAGCGCTGAAAGCCGCCGACGTCGTCATCACCGACACGTGGGTGTCGATGGGCCAGGAGCAGCAAAAGGCAGAACGCCTCCAGCTCTTCGGCGCCTACTCGATCACCACGGACGCCCTGGCCAAAGCAGCCGAGGACGCCATCGTCCTCCACTGCCTGCCGGCCTATCGCGGCCTCGAAATCGCCGCCGACGTCCTCGACGGTCCGCAAAGCGTCGTCTGGGACGAAGCCGAAAACCGGTTGCACGCCCAGAAGGCACTCCTCGTATGGCTGCTCGTGCAGAACGCCGAGCCTGTGGAGGCGGGTGACGACTTATGAACATCCCGACCACCAAGACGGCGCGGCAGCAGCTCATGATCGATCTGCTCAGCCGCAATACGGTTCGCTCCCAGGGCGACCTCGTCGATCTCCTCGACGCCCAGGGGGTGGCCGCGACTCCGTCGACCGTGTCCCGCGACCTTGTCGAGCTCGATGCCGTGCGCGTCCGCAACGGCGACGGCACCCTCGTCTATGCGGTTCCCGCAGAAGGCGGCGACCGTACGCCCCGAGCGGCCGAAGACAGTGCCGCGGCCCATAACCGGCTGCAGCGCCTGTTTCGCGAACTCCTCGTCTCGGCCGATGCCTCGGCCAATCTCGTGGTGTTGCGAACACCGCCAGGAGCCGCGCAGTTCCTGGCCTCAGCCATAGACCACGTCGCACAGCCGGACCTGCTCGGCACCATCGCCGGCGACGACACCGTTCTCCTCATTTGCCGTGACCCCAAGGGCGGCAACGAGATTGCCCACAAATTCACCACGCTTGCGGATCTACCCGCGTAACAGGCTCGCCCGACTCAAAGAAGGAAGAAACTCATGACTGCGAACAGCGACAGGATTGTCCTCGCCTACTCCGGCGGACTCGATACGTCGGTTGCCATCGGTTGGCTGTCCGAACAGACCGGCAAGGAAATCGTGGCGGTTGCCGTCGATGTCGGCCAGGACGGCGAAGACATGGACGTCATCCGCGAACGCGCCCTGTCGTGCGGCGCGGTGGAGGCCATCGTCGTCGACGCCAAGGACGAGTTCGCCGAGGACTACTGCCTGCCGGCCGTGCGCGCCAACGCGCTCTACATGGACCGCTATCCCAACGTCTCGGCGTTGTCGCGTCCGTTGATCGTCAAGCACCTCGTCGAGGCCGCCCGCTATCACGGTGCGGCGACGGTGAGCCATGGCTGCACCGGCAAGGGCAACGACCAGGTGCGCTTCGAGGTCGGCACCAGCGCGCTCGCGCCCGAGCTCAAGGTCATCGCCCCGGTCCGCGACTACGCGTGGACCCGTGAGAAGGCCATCGTCTGGGCCGAAGAACACGATCTGCCGATCGACGTCAACAAGAAGTCGCCCTACTCGATCGACCAGAACGTATGGGGTCGCGCCGTGGAGACCGGATTCCTCGAAGACATCTGGAACGGCCCGATCGAGGACCTCTACGACTACACACAGGACCCGGCGACACCGCGCGAAGCCGACGAAGTCATCATCACCTTCGAAGCCGGCGCACCCGTCGCCATCGACGGCAAGCCCGTCACGATGCTGCAGGCCATCGAGCAGCTCAACACCCGTGCCGGCAACCAGGGGATCGGCCGCCTCGACATGGTCGAGGACCGCCTCGTCGGCATCAAGAGCCGCGAGATCTACGAAGCGCCCGGTGCGATCGCCCTGATCACCGCGCACCAGGAGCTCGAGAGCATCACCATCGAACGCGAGCTCGCGCGCTACAAGAAGAGCGTCGACCAGCGCTGGACCGAGCTGGTCTATGACGGACTGTGGTTCTCACCGCTCAAGCGTTCGCTCGACGCATTCATCAACGAGTCGCAGGCCCACGTCAGCGGAGACATCCGTATGACGATGCACGCGGGCCGCGCCGTGCCGACCGGCCGCCGCTCCGACGCGAGTCTCTACGACTTCAACCTCGCGACATACGACGAGGGTGACACGTTCGACCAGTCGCAGGCCAAGGGCTTCATCGAGCTGTGGGGCATGTCGAGCGTTCTCGCGAACAAGCGGGACGAAAAGCTGGCGGGGGAGTAGTCACCGGTGGCAGCACAAAGCGGGCCCGAGGAAGAGCAGACCCGGTTGTGGGGAGGGCGTTTCGCGTCCGGCCCCTCGCCCGAACTCGTCGCGTTGTCACGGTCGACGCATTTCGACTGGCGTCTGGCGCCGTATGACCTCGCCGGTTCGCGGGCGCACGCCTTTGTGCTGCAGGCGGCCGGCCTGCTCAGCCGGGACGACCTCACGGCCCTGATTGCCGGGATCGATGCTCTGGCCGCGGACGTCGAAGCGGGCGAGTTCCTGCCGCAGCCGGACGACGAAGACGTCCATACGGCCCTCGAGCGCGGACTGCTCGAACGCCTCGGACCCGAGCTCGGCGGCCGGTTGCGCGCCGGTCGTTCCCGCAACGACCAGGTCGCGACGTTGTTCCGCATGTACGTCCGGGACCACGCACTGTCGGTCAAGCGGCTCGTTCTCGACCTGATCGACGCGCTCGCCGCGCAGGCCGAGGCCCACAAGGCCGTCGCCATGCCCGGTCGCACTCATTTGCAGCATGCACAGCCTGTGTTGCTCGCGCACCACCTTCTCGCCCATGCCTGGCCGCTGTTGCGCGACGTCGAACGACTCGAGGACTGGGACCGCAGGGTCGCGGCCGGTTCTCCGTACGGCTCCGGTGCCCTTGCCGGATCGTCATTGGGTCTCGATCCCGAGAAGGTGGCCGCCGACCTCGGCTTCACCGGCTCGACGCCGAACTCGATCGACGGCACCGCCGCCCGCGACTTCGTCGCCGAGTTCGCCTTCGTCACGGCGATGATCGGTGTCGACGTCTCACGCCTGGCCGAGGAAATCATCCTCTGGAACACCAAGGAGTTCGACTTCGTCAAGCTCCACGACGGATACTCGACGGGGTCGAGCATCATGCCGCAGAAGAAGAACCCCGACATCGCCGAGCTGGCCCGCGGCAAGTCCGGTCGGCTCATCGGCAACCTGTCCGGGCTGATGGCGACGCTCAAGGCGTTGCCGCTGGCCTACAACCGCGACTTGCAGGAAGACAAGGAACCCGTCTTCGACTCGATCGACACGCTCGAGGTCCTGCTGCCCGCGTTCACCGGCATGATCGCCACCCTCACGTTCAACACCGAGCGGCTCGAATCGCTGGCGCCCCAGGGATTCTCACTCGCCACCGACATCGCCGAATGGCTGGTCCGCGAAGGTGTCCCGTTCCGTGTGGCGCACGAGCTCTCCGGGGCTTGTGTCCAGGCCTGCGAGCAATCGGGCAAGGAGCTCTGGGACCTCACCGACGAAGAGTTCGCCGCGATCTCCCCGTACCTCACACCAGGGGTCCGGGACGTGCTGACCGTCGAGGGTTCGCTCGCCTCACGCAACTCGCGTGGCGGCACCGCCCCCGAACGCGTCGCCGAACAACTCGAAGAACTCAAGTCCAAGGCGGCCCGGCACCGCTGACAGACGAAGCCGG
>JALYQD010000189.1 GCA_030856025.1 Actinomycetota bacterium | reverse complement strand
GTGCCGCACGCCTCCGGGTGTGCGGCACTTCTCGTTTTCGGAGCCTCTAAGGTGGCCAGCATGGCCAACGCAACCGCAGTGGATCTCTGCCGCTTCATCGACCAGTCACCGTCGCCGTTCCACGTGTGCGCCACCGTGGCCGCCGAGCTTGATGCGGCCGGATTCGTCCGGGTCGACGAGCGGGAGTCCTGGCCGACCGATCACCACGACCTCTACCTGGTCCGCGGCGGTTCGCTCATCGCTTGGTCAACCGAGTCGGCGACATCGGCCGCTGACGGCTTCCGCATCATCGGGGGTCATACGGACAGCCCCAACCTGCGTGTGAAGCAACACGCCGACCTCTACCAGCTCGGCCTCAACGTCGTCGCCCTCGAGCCGTATGGGGGAGCGTGGATCAATTCGTGGCTCGACCGGGACCTCGGCGTCTCCGGCAGGTTGTCCCTGCGTGATGGGACCAACCGCCTCGTAAAGGTCGACGAACCCGTCCTCCGGGTCCCGCAGCTGGCCATCCACCTGTCGGAAAACCGCAAGGGCGTCGAACTCGACCCGCAGCGCCATCTCAATGCGATCTGGGGGACCGGTTCACGTGCGGGCTTCCTCGACTGGGTCGGCGACCGTGCCGGCGTGGCGCGTGATGAGATCCTCGGCTTCGAGCTCATGACCCATGATGCTGCACCGAGCGCCCTGATCGGGGCCGACAAGGAGTTCGTCTCCGCTCCGCGACTGGACAACCAGGGCACTTGCTTCGCCGGCACGCGCGCGTTCATCGGAGCACTGCCGGTCGAGGGCATCAGGACCGTCCTCGCCCTGTTCGACCACGAAGAGGTCGGCAGCACCTCCGATCGCGGCGCCGAGTCCGATCTCCTGGCCACCGTGCTCGAGCGAGTCGTGCTCAGTGCAGGCGGCGGCCGCGAGGACTTCCACCGCGCCATCGCCGGTTCGCTGCATGCATCCGGCGACATGGCGCACGCGACTCACCCCAACTACGTCGAGCGGCACGAGCCGCTCCACCGCATCGCCGTCAACGGCGGACCGGTGCTCAAGGTCAACCAGAACCTTCGGTACGCGACCGACGCGGTCGGCGCCCGCGCCTTCGCACTTGCCTGCGAACAAGCAGGTGTTCCGCTGCAGCGCTACGTCCACCGCGCCGACCTGCCCTGCGGGTCGACCATCGGGCCGATCGCGGCCTCCGGGACCGGCATCACCACCGTCGATGTCGGCGCCCCGCAGCTCGCGATGCACTCGGCCCGGGAAATGATGGGCGCCCGCGACATCGAGATGTATGCCGACGCCCTCGAGGCCTTCCTCGCGCCCGCAAACGTCTGAGCCGGACCGTCATACACCGGAGGGGTACCCGCATTTACGCGGAGCGAGGCATTCCCGTAGGCTTGGAGACGCGTTGTTGGCTTGGATGACCTCGTACGGAGCAGGCTCATTCTCGTGCCCGTGTCGGGCGAAACCCTCGGCATCACACGATCCAATGGCTTTCGACGTGCCCGCACAATTCCATCCATCCATCGGAGCAATTCCTATATGACAAGCAGCATCGCAACTCCATCTGCGGCACCGCAGGTTGCGGTCAACGACATCGGCAGTGAAGAAGACTTCCTCGCCGCTATTGATAAGACCATCAAATACTTCAACGACGGTGACATTGTCGAAGGCACCATCGTCAAGGTCGACCGGGACGAAGTCCTGCTCGACATCGGCTATAAGACCGAAGGCGTCATCCCTTCGCGCGAGCTGTCCATCAAGCATGATGTTGATCCCAGCGAAGTTGTCGCCGTCGGCGACCTCGTCGAGGCGCTCGTCCTTCAGAAGGAAGACAAAGAAGGCCGCCTGATCCTCTCCAAGAAGCGCGCACAGTACGAACGCGCCTGGGGAGACATCGAAAAGATCAAGGCCGAAGACGGCGTTGTCGAAGGTACTGTCATCGAGGTCGTCAAGGGCGGCCTGATCATGGACATCGGCCTTCGCGGCTTCCTGCCTGCGTCGCTCGTCGAAATGCGCCGCGTCCGCGATCTCGACCCGTACATCGGTCAGAAGATCGAAGCCAAGATCATCGAGCTCGACAAGAACCGCAACAACGTGGTGCTGTCGCGTCGTGCATGGCTCGAACAGACTCAGTCGGCAGTTCGCCAGAACTTCCTCACCGAGCTCCAGAAGGGTCAGGTCCGCAAGGGCGTCATCTCCTCGATCGTCAACTTCGGTGCGTTCGTCGACCTCGGCGGCGTCGACGGACTCGTCCACGTGTCCGAGCTGTCCTGGAAGCACATCGACCACCCGAACGAAGTCGTTCAGGTCGGCGACGAAGTCACCGTCGAGGTCCTCGACGTCGATATGGAGCGCGAGCGCGTGTCGCTGTCACTCAAGGCGACGCAGGAAGATCCCTGGCAGCACTTCGCCCGCACGCACCAGATCGGCCAGATCGTTCCGGGCAAGGTCACCAAGCTCGTTCCATTCGGTGCGTTCGTTCGCGTCGAAGAGGGCATCGAAGGCCTCGTTCACATCTCCGAGCTCGCCGAGCGCCACGTGGAGATCCCCGAGCAGGTCGTGCAGATCGGCGACAGCGTCATGGTCAAGATCATCGACATCGATCTCGAACGTCGTCGCATCTCGCTCTCGCTCAAGCAGGCCAACGTCACCGAAGTCGCCACCGGCGAGGACTTCGACCCGACGCTGTACGGCATGACGTCGTCCTACGACGCCGACGGCAACTACATCTACCCCGACGGTTTCGATCCCGAAACCGGCGAATGGCAGGAAGGCTTCGACGAAGCCCGCGCTGTCTGGGAAGGTCAGTACGCCAAGGCTCACGAGCGTTGGGAAGCACACAAGCAGCAGATCGTGGATGCCGAGAAGGCAAACCTCGAAGCCGGCGACACCAGCAACTACTCATCCGAGGGCGAGACACCTGCCGCTCCGGAAGAGGGTTCGCTCGCCTCTGACGAAGCGCTGCAGGCGCTTCGCGAGAAGCTCACCGGCGGCGAGTAACAAAGCCGCTCAAACAAGTAACCCCCGGTCCTCGGACCGGGGGTTACTTGTTTTGTAGGGGATTGTCGCGTGCAACTTCCTTGCCGCTAGGCAAGGCGGTTGGTCCGCGGGAACGAGTCAAGGTGGCTCCGGGGAGCGGGGCGGTGAGCGTAACCGTCATGGGATACGACCTCGCCTACGACGAAGGCCAATCCGGCGAATACCAGGGCAACTACCAATAAAGTGATCATGGCAGTAATTCTGCCTCCTATCACTTTCCGCCACCAGTGGCGGAAATGCCATGGTGCGTTGATTTTCTGCCAACCTTGTGCAACAGTGGCCAAATGAAGAAAATCGCGGTCATCGTGCAGGACGGCGCCGAGACTTTCGGCCTTGGTGTGCTGGCAGAAGTGTGGAACGAGCCCTACCACCCGGAGGACGACAATCCGATGTTCGACTTCGTCGTCTGCACCCCACGCCCGGGCCGGGTCAAAGGCTCTTCGGTGGATTTCTTCATCGACCACGGTCTCGAGGAGACCGAGGACGCCGACATGGTGGCGGTGACGGCCAAGGACAACTATGCCGAGCGTTCGCCTGAGGTTGCCGACGCTCTCCGCAAGGCCTCGGCGCGTGGCGCCCAGATCGTTGCTTCTTGCTCGGCCGCCTTCATCCTGGGTGAGGCCGGGTTGCTCGACGGTCGTGAATGCACGACGCACTGGCGTTACGCCAAACGACTACAGGACGCGTACCCCCTCGCCAAGGTCAACGCCAACGTGCTGTACGTCGATGACGGCAACATCCTGACCGGCGCGGGCTCGGCCGGCGGCATCGACGCCAGCCTGCATCTCATGCGCCGGCTGTACGGCGCCAAGACGGCCGCGACGGCGGCCCGCCGCATCGTCGTCCCGCCTCACCGCGACGGAGGCCAGTTGCAGTACATCCGCACACCGCTCGGCCAGACCGAGGCGGACACACTTTCCCCGCTCCTGCAATGGGCGAGCGAGCGACTCGACGAACAGTTGTCGATCGAGCGGCTGGCCAACGAGGCGCACATGTCCCCGCGGACGTTTGCCCGCCGGTTCCGGGACGAGACCGGCACGACGCCGTTGCAATGGCTCACCAGCCAGCGACTTGCCCTTGCCGAGGAGCTCCTGGAGCACTCGACCCTCCCGGTCGAGCAGATCGCGACACGGGTCGGTTTCGGCAACGCCGCCGCCTTCCGCCACCACTTCACCGCGACGCGCGGCTCGTCCCCACAGGCTTACCGCAAGACATTCTCCTGCTGCGAAGAAGAGTTGGCCTCTAACCGAGTTCAGTCCGCCTGACCTTCCCGGTCGCCGTACGGGGAAGCGCGTCGAACCTCTTGTAGTCCTTGGGCCTTTTGGGTGGTGCCAGCCGCTCTTCGGCAAGGGCTTCCAGGGTTTCTACCGAGACGTCGCCGACATACGCGGCGCAGACCCGCTGGCCCCATTGCTCGTCCTGTCGTCCGAACACGGCGATATCGACGAGTCCGGTTGCGTCGGCGAGGGCGGCCTCGACCTCGGCCGGGTAGATGTTGACCCCGCCGGAGATGATCAGGTCTTCGCGGCGTGAATCGAGATAGACATATCCGTCCTCGACCCGGCCCAGATCGCCCACGGTGAATGCCGAACCCTTCCAGGCCTCAGCTGTCTTGACGGGGTCGTTCCAATACTCGAACCGCGCATGCTCGGGGACTTCGCACCACAGCAGGCCCTTGTCGTCGGCGGTCACGATGCGCCCGGGTCGGGCGTGGCCGAGCGTCCCGGGGTGGGCCTGCCATTCGGCCGCGGGGCAGGCGGTGAATTGTCCTTCGGTCGAACCGTAGAACTCCCAGACGACGTCCAGACCGAACGTGTCGTGGGTGCGGAGCCTGATCGGATCGGGACACGGCGCGCCGGCATGCGCTACGAGCCGGAAGCTCGACGCATCGAGCGGGCGGCCTGACTCGTCGAGCCAGGCGAACAGGCGCTGGAGATGAGCCGGCACACAGAACATCGTGGTCGGCGCGATGTCGTCGACGGCCTCGACGAAACGCTGGGCATCGAAATGGTCCATCACGGCAACCGAGCCACCGGCAAGAAGAGTGCCCATGGCGAAACGCAAGGGCGCGGAGTGGTAGATCGGCGACACGACGAGATTGACGTCAGCATCGGTGAACCCCCACAGGTCACGCTCCTCGGTGACGAGGGCGCCGGCGTGTTCCGGACTGAGGATCCCCGACCAGACTCCTTTGGGCTTGCCTGTGGTGCCTGACGTCATGTGCATGGGCCGTGCCAGCGGATGGTCCGCAAGCTCGGCGGACGGCCCGCGAGCCAGGGACTCCAGCTCGTTTTGGTCGTCGACGACCAGGGTCGGGCCGACATCGGCGAGGATGCGATCGCGCTCATACGCGGTCAACCGGGGATCGAGCGGGACAGGAACGAACCCGGCGCGCAGGGCACCGAGGACGGTGCTCAGATAGGTCGTGGATCCCGGCAACGACAGGGCGAAGCGGTCGCCGACGCGAAGGCCCCGATTGGCGAGTGATCCGGCGATGCGGGACTGGTCCGCCGCACTGGCGTCTGCGTGAAGGATCGGGGGAGTCATCATGGTTTCGGCGCGTCCGCGCGTGAGAAGTATGTCACTTTTCACCGCCTGAACACGGGTCTGACGGCGCGTTCGATGTGAAAATGACCCGATTGTGTGCTTGACTCATTGGCTTGTGCCCCCCGATGTCGAAACCCTGTAGGTGATTTTCCGTGGCATCTTCACGCCACAAGCATTCACTCCACAAGCCGTGGTACCAACGCGTTCTTCGCGTCGCGCTGCCCGTTGGCGGAGTCCTTGCACTTGTCGTCGCGTCCCTCGCGGTGGCCTTCAACAGCCCCGATACGGTCGACACTTCGGCCACATCGTCGGTCAGTACGTCGACAAATCTTGCTTCGAGTTCCGACCTTGCTTCGACAACGAGCCGTGATGATGTGCGTCCTCCGCTTCCTGAGGAAGCCGAGACAGACGTCAAGGGCACCAAGTTCGCGATAGAAGACCTCGATCTGCACGCCGGACCGGATGAAAACTCTCCCGTCCTCACCGAGATCAAGTCGGGCAAAAAGGTCGAAATCACCGGTGAGACCAACGGCAAATGGGCCGAAGTCATCCACAAGGGCACCTCACGCTGGGTGACTGCCAAATTCCTCAAGACCAAGCTCCCGGACAAGTCCGCCGCGGACACGGTCGACGGTGCCATCAGCGGCGCCGTATGCGCTTCGGGTTCGGGCCCCGAGTCCGGCCTGCAGCCTGACACGGTCCGCGTCCACCGCGCGGTGTGCAAGCTGTTCCCCGAGATCACGCGTTACGGCGGCACCCGTGGCGGCGGCGGCGAACACGGCGCAGGCCGCGCCCTCGACATCATGACCACCAACAAGGCCACGGGCGATGCCATCGCCGCCTTCAACATGAAGCACGCACGCGAGCTCGGCGTCAGCCAGGTCATCTGGCAACAGCGCATCTGGACCGTGGAGCGCGCGGGCGACGGATGGCGGCCGATGTCCAGCCGCGGTTCAGCCACTGCCAACCACATGGACCACGTCCATGTGACGACGTTCGGCAGCTCCGGCACCAGCTGATCCTTCGCCGGGCCGGCGCCTCGCGCCCGGTCGGGCATGGGGGCCTACCTGGGAACCGTTGGTTTTCGCTCGCCGATAGAGTCCTGCCCATGTTGAGAGTGGGGCTCACCGGCGGTATCGGTTCGGGCAAGAGCGCAGTGAGCGCCTTGCTGGCCGATCACGGGGCCATTGTCATCGACTATGACCAATTGGCCCGCGAGGTCGTCGAACCGGGCGCACCCGCCCTTGCCGAGATCGCCCGCCGCTTCGGCGACGGCATACTCACCGCCGACGGTGCTCTGAACCGTCCTGCCCTGGGCGCCATAGTTTTCAACGACCCGGAGTCCCTGCGCACGCTCGAGGCGATCACCCACCCGGCCATCAGAGCCCTTGCCCGCGAGTGCGAGGCGTCAGCCGGCCCTGATGCCATCGTCGTCCACGACAACGCGCTTCTGGTGGAAATGGGTCACCACAATGCTTGCGACGTCGTGATCGTCGTCGACGTGCCGCAGGAAACTCAGATCGAACGCCTTGTCGCGACGCGGGGTATGACCGAGGCCGAGGCGCGGGCCCGCATCACCAATCAGACCAGCAGGGAAAGCAGAACCGGTGTCGCCGACTTCATCATCGACAACACCGGTTCGCTTGACGGCCTCGCCCTCATCGTCGGGGGTCTGTGGACGAAGCTCGTCGGCTTAAGCGGCTAGATCCGGGTCTGCGATCTGTCGCAGTTTGGCGAGCGCTTCGCGCTCGAGCTGGCGTACACGTTCGGCGGAGATGCCATGGCGCTTGCCGATGTCGGCGAGCTTGTGCTGGCGGCCGTCGAGCAATCCGTAACGGGCGCGAATGATATCGGCTTCGCGTTCGCCCAGGTGGTCGATGAGGCCGCCAAGCCGGTTGCGAGCTTCGACGTCGAGGACGTCGAAGTCGGGTCCCGGTGCGGTGTCCTTGGCGATCAGGTCGCCGAGTGAAGTGTCGCCGTCTTCGTCGATGGGCGTGTCGAGGCTGACATGATCGCGGCCCCAGGCCAGCAGATCGATGACGCGGTCGATGTCCATACCGAGCTCGTGCGCAATTTCCTTGGGGTCAGGGTCATAACCGAGGACGCGCTCCATGTTGCGTCGCGCACCGGTCACCTGGTTGAGTTCCTCGACGACGTGGACGGGGAGCCGCACGACGCGCGCCTGCTGCGCGATGCCGCGGGTGATCGCCTGACGGACCCACCAGGTCGCGTAGGTGGAGAACTTGAAGCCCTTGGCGTAGTCGAACTTCTCGACGGCGCGAATGAGGCCGGTGTTGCCCTCTTGGATCAGATCGAGCATCGGCATCGCCGCGCGGCCATATTTGCGGGCGATCGAAACAACGAGGCGAAGGTTGGCCTGGATGAACTCCTGCAGCGCACGTTCGCCGTCAGCGACGATCCATTCGAGCTCGGCCTCGGTCGCGCTCTTGGGGGCTCCGCCCTTGCGGCGTCCGACGCGGCCTTCGGCGAGCAGGTGCGTGGCCAGCAGACCGGCCTCGATGCTCTTGCTCAGTTCGACTTCGCGCTCAGCGTCGAGCAAAGGCGTGCGGGCGATCTCAGCGAGGTACATGCCGACGCTGTCTTTGCCTTCGGTTTGTTTCGTCATGGTTGCCATTTGTCACCCATCCCGGAGTAGTTCTTAACTGGTTCAACGCTCCGGGGGCCGGGGAGATTCCACTCTCAGTACTTTCTTATGAGCACAGTCTTAGCAACGTCATGCTGAGGTAGAGGTATCGATGATCCATGCTAGTTCCCACGCGCGTTCGTGCCAAGAGGCATAGCGCCCGCTGACGCCGCCGTGACCGGCATTCATCTCGGTCTTGAGCAACACCTGGGAGCCGCCGGTCTTGGCGTCACGGAGCTTGGCAACCCACTTGGCCGGCTCGACATACAGCACCCGCGTGTCGTTGAGGCTGGTGATCGCCAGGATCGACGGGTAGTCGTGCGCGCCGACGTTTTCGTAAGGCGAATAGGACTTCATGTAGGCGTAGACGTCGGCGTCGGCCAGGGGGTTGCCCCATTCGTCCCACTCGATCACCGTGAGCGGCAAGGAGGGATCGAGTATGGAGTTGAGGGCGTCGACGAACGGCACATTGGCGACGATGCCCTTGAAGGCGTCCGGTGCCAGGTTGGCGATGGCGCCCATGAGGAGTCCGCCGGCGCTGCCGCCCTCGGCGATGAGCCGATCGGTCGATGTCCAGCCTTCGGCGACGAGGTGCTCGGCGCAGGCGATGAAGTCGGTGAACGTGTTGCGCTTGTTGAGCATCTTGCCGTCGTCATACCAGTGCCGGCCCATCTCGCCGCCCCCGCGGACGTGGGCGACCGCATAGACGAAACCGCGGTCGAGCAGGGACAACCGGGCGATGCCGAAGCCGGGATCCATGCTGGCCTCATAGGAGCCGTAGCCGTAGATGAGTGCCGGGGCGGTGCCATCGCGGGGAGTGCCCTTCTTGCAGACGATGGACATCGGGACGAGCGTCCCGTCCGGGGCCGTCGCCCAGGACCGGTGTTGCTCATAGTCGTCGGCGTTGAAGTCGCCCAGCACGACGGCCTGTTTGCGGACCAGGAGCTCGCCGGTCTCGACCACGTAGTCATAGACCGTGCCCGGCGTGACGAATGATCCGTAGCCCAGCCGGACGAGCGGTTGGTCCCACTCGGCGTTGCCGCCGACGCCGCTGGTGAAGAGCTCTTCGCCGAAGTCGATCTCGGTGAGTGGGCCGATGCCGTCGTCGGTGAGCCGGATGACGCCGACGCGGGCGAGCGCATCGCGGCGGAACGAGACCAGCAACTGGTGGGCGAACACATCGATGTCATCGAGGCGCGTGTCCTCACTGCCGGGGATCACGACGGTGCGATCGGTCGGGTCGTCGACGGGCACCGAGATGAGCTCGAAGTTGGGGGCCTTGTCGTTGTGCATGATCAGGAAGACGTCTTCGCCGGCGATGACGGCGTGCTCGAGGGAGTACTCGACACCCTCGGTCCGTGGCAGGACGACCCGGAACTCGCCTTCGGGGTCATTGGCGTCGAGGACCCGCACCTCTGAGGTGATCTTGGAGGACACGCCGATGACGAGGTACTTGTCCGAATGAGTCGAGCCGACACCGGCGAAGAACCGTTCGTCGGTCTCTTCGTAGACGAGCACGTCATCATCGGTGGAGCCGATCGTGTGGCGCCAGATCTGGTTGGGCCGCCAAGCCTCGTCGACGGTCGTGAAGAACACATGTGATCCGGTCAGCGACCACGTCGCTCCGTGGCTCGCGCCGGTGATCTCGTCGTCGAGCAGCGCGCCGGTGCGCAGGTCCTTGAAATGGATCGTGTAGCGCTCGTCGCCGACGGTGTCGGTCGAATAGGCCAGCCAGTTGCCGTCGACGCTGAGGGTGAAGGCCCCGAGCGAGAAGAATTCGTGACCCTCGGCTTCGACGTTGGAGTCGAGCAGGATCTGCTCACCGGGGATGTCGGAATGGGCGTCGAGCTGCGGGGGAGTCCAGTCGTCCTTGTCGCTGATCGGGCATCGGCAGTGCATTCCATACTGCTTGCCCTCGAGCGTGCGGGCGTAGTACCACCAGTCGCCGTAGCGCGAGGGCACCGAGAGATCGGTCTCTTCGGTGCGGTCCTTGATCTCGTCGAAGATCTGCTGGCGCAGCTCGGCCAGGTGTGCCGTCTGCTCTTCGGCATAGGCGTTTTCGGCTTCGAGATAGGAAATGGTTTCGGGGGCTTCTTTGTCGCGGAGCCATTCGTAGTCGTCGACGACGTCGTCACCGTGGTGACTGCGGACGAGGGGTTCCTTCTTGGCGACGGGGGGCAAACTCATGGCTCGACCGTACCCGCGTACCTCACATCGAGCGCAGGGTCATCGGCGCGGAACGTATGGACCGGCCCCGGCGGCGTGCGCCTGGTCTCGAACCGCACCGTGACGCGGCCGAGCCCGGAGCCCCATACCCAACCGTCGCCGAGCTCGGCGTGCGTGACGTCCATACCGGGGTACCACGACACAGGGCCGCGCCCGGTCTCCGGTTCGGGCTCGATCTCGGGTTCTTCCTCGGCGTCGTGATCGGTGAACAAATCGTCCTGAACCCAGTCGGCGAGACCCGAGACGCCGACACCGAGCAGCCGGAGGCCGTTGGAGACGTCGGCTTGTGCGAGCAGTCCCTTGGCTGTCGCCGAGAGGGTCGCGGCGCTGTCGGTCGGGCCGACGAGGGTCGCCGATCGGGTATGGGTCTCGAAGTCGTGGTGCCGGATCTTGACCGTCACGGTGCGGCCGGAGATGCCGTTCTTCCGGAGCCTCTCGGCGACCTTGCGGGCCATCCGGTCGACGATGATCTCGAGATAGGACCGGTCGGAGATGTCATTCTCGAACGTGTCCTCGACGCTGATCGACTTGGTTTCGCGGAACGGCACGACCGGTCGATCGTCCATGGCCCGCGACAGGCGCCACAGGGATTGGCCCGAGGAGTTGCCGAGGATGCGGATGAGCTCGTCCTCGCTCGGCACCCGGAGGTCCTCGACGGTCTGTATGCCGACCCGGCGCAGGCGCTCTGCTGTGGCCGGTCCGACCCCGGGGATGGCCGTCGCCTGCATCGGGCCGAGGAGGTCGGCCTCGGAGCCCGGCGCCACCACGAAGAGGCCGTTGGGCTTGTTGATCTCGCTGCCGATCTTGGCCATGAGCTTCGACGACGCGACGCCGACCGATGCCGTCAGGCCTTCGGTGCGCTCGGTGATGTCGGTGAGGATCGTCTGGACGAAGTCGACGACATTGTCGGGGTCGAAATCTGGATTGTCGGCGAGGTCGACGAACGCCTCGTCGAGTGACAAGGGTTCGACCAGTTCGGTGACTTCGCGCAGTCGCTCCATCACGATCCGGCTCGCCTCGCGGTAGGCGTCGAAGCGCCCGCCGAGGAAGGCCGCATGCGGGCACCGGGAGCGCGCCTCGGCAGTCCGCATCGCCGAACGCACTCCGCGCAGGCGGGCCTCGTACGACGCTGTCGCGACGACTCCGCGCGTGCCGATGCCGCCGACGATGACCGGTTTGCCGCGCAGCGAGGGCTTGTCGCGCTGTTCGACCGACGCGAAGAAGGCATCGAGGTCCAGGTGCATGATCGACGCCGTGGATCGCATGACTCCATCTTGTCGTGCGGATCTGACAAGACGTTCGGCGGCCGTTTCTGCACAGGGAACTGTTCCTGCGTTTTGTTCACAAGACAATCGAACAGTGCAGACGTCCGGCTCTCAGGTGACGACGGTGGAGTCATGACCGAGACCCGACACACCTACACCGCCCGCGGCATCCCCGACCTCCTCGACCTGCTGCCGGTCTTGTTCGGCTTCACGCCGAAGGAGTCCTTCATCGCGATAGCCGCCCATGGCGAGAGCCGTCGCTTCGGCTTCCGGCTGCGTATGGATGTGCCGCCGCTCGAGCACGTGGGGGCGGCGGCCGTGCAGATCGCCGCCTATCTGCGACGGCAAGAACCCGACGGGGTGGTCCTCGTCGCCGTCACGGACCGCGCGACGGTCGCCGATGCCCTGGTGGTCGCCGTGACGAACGCGCTCGGCGACACACCCGTCCTGGATGCCGTCCGCACCGACGGCGAGTCCTACTGGGCCTACCATCGCGGCCGCCCTGGCGAGGCGATGCCGTATGTCGGCCAGTGCAGCCCTGCCGTCGTTGACGCTGTCGTGGGCGGTATGCAGATCCTGCCTGACCGCGAGACCCTGGTCGCGAGATTCGCGCCGGTGTCCGGACAGCGCAAATTGATCATGGCGGCGGCGACCGACGAGGTCCTGGGTGTTGCTCTGAGGGAGCTGTCCGCAACGCCGCGGGCCAACCTCGGCGCCGTTGGTATCGCGAGGCTCCAGCCGATCATCGACGCACATGCGGCCGGCCGGCAGCTCTCGGACACCGAGCTGGCGACACTGGCAATCTGGGCGTCGTCGGTCGGCGTCCGCGACGAGGTCTGGGCACGCATGCGACGCGAAACGGCCGTGGCCGCGCATTCACTGTGGACCACCGTCGCCCAGTCGGTCGTCGCGCCGTTCGAGCCACCTGTCCTCTGCTTGGCCGCATTTGCCGCTTGGCTCGTCGGAGACGGCGCCCAGGCACTTATCGCCGTCGAGCGCGCCTTGCAGGTCGAGCCGGGATACTCGATGGCTCGATTGCTCCTTCAGATGCTCGACAGCGGGTTCTCGCCCGAGAGCTGGGCCGGTTTCGACGCCGGATCGTGCTGACAATCGATCAGGGTTTGCTGGCAAGGATGTCGAGGGGACTGATCTCCATCACACCGACAGCCGGGGCTCGCCACTTCCAGTGGAAACGATCAGCCGATCGAATCGGCACGAAGCCCCATAACCTCGTAGGCTGTGGTCATGGGACAGGACGTCGATGCACGAACGTTCACGCGAGAAGACCGCACGGCCTACCGGGCAAAGGTGCGCCGATGTCTTGATGTGTTCGCCCGAATGCTCAGCGAGTACGACTTCTCGGTCACTCACCCCCAGGTCGGCATCGAGATCGAGTTCAACCTGATCGACGACGAGGGCAACCCGGCGCTCAAAAATGCCGAGGCTCTCGAAGCCATAGCCGACCCGGCCTTCCAGACCGAGCTCGGCCGGTTCAACATCGAGATCAATGTGCCGCCTAGTCGGCTCGACGCCGAAGGCCTGACGGTCCTCGAGAAGACCGTCCGCGAAGACCTCAACGAGGCCCAGGGCAAGGCCAGCAAGGTCGGCGCCCACCTGCTCATGATCGGCATCCTGCCGACGCTCCAGGAGGGCCACATGACGGGGGAGTCGATCTCGGCCAACCCCCGCTACACGCTGTTGTCCGAGCAGATCCTCAACGCGCGCGGCGAAGACATCCAAATCGTCATCGACGGGGTCGACCGCCTCGACACGACGGCCGACACGATCGTCCCCGAAGCGGCATGCACGAGCACCCAGCTTCATCTCCAGGTCGAACCCGACGACTTCGCGCCCGCGTGGAACGCGTCCCAGGCGATCGCGGGAGTGCAGCTCGCGATAGGCGCCAACTCGCCGTTCCTTCTCGGCCGCCAGCTCTGGCACGAAACGCGCATAGCCCTGTTCGAGCAGACAACAGACACCCGCAGCGACGAGCTCAAGTCACAGGGCGTGCGTCCGCGCGTGTGGTTCGGAGAACGCTGGATCACCTCGGTCTTCGACCTGTTCGAGGAGAACGTCCGGTATTTCCCGTCGCTCCTGCCGATCGTCGACGAGGAAGATCCTCTGGCCGAGTTCGAAGCCGGACGGGTTCCGACACTGGGGGAGCTGCGCCTCCACAACGGCACGATCTACCGCTGGAACCGCCCGATCTACGACGTCGCCGACAACCGCCCGCACCTGCGCGTCGAGAACCGCGTGCTGCCGGCCGGACCCAGCGTCGTCGACACCATGGCCAATGCCGCGTTCTACTTCGGCGTCGTGAAGTCACTGGCGCAGAGCGACCGCCCGGTGTGGTCCCAGTTGTCGTTCAAGGCGGCCGAGGAGAACTTCCACCTCGCTGCCCGTAATGGCATCGAGTCCGAGCTCTACTGGCCTTCGGTCGGCACGGTCCCTGCCCGCGAGCTCGTCCTTCGCAACCTCCTTCCATTGGCGTATGCGGGCCTCGACCAGTCCGGTGTGGCCCCGGGTGTCCGCGATTCGTTGCTCGGCATCATCGAGCAACGGTGCATCACCGGCCGCAACGGATCGACATGGCTCATTGGAGAGTTCGAACGCCAGCTGGCGACAAGTGCGGACCGCGAACAGGCGTTGCGCGCCACCACGGTCCGCTACGACGAACTCATGCACGACAACACTCCGGTCCACACGTGGCCTGAGGGCTGAGCCACTCGCTGCGGAACAAACTGCCATCCGGTCCGCGAAAACGATGACCTATCGCGCACAGGCTTGGATAGACGTGGCACACTTGGAGAAACTGCGGTTGACCACAGGCCTGGTTTGCTGCGCCCTAACTCTGGTTTTGCGAGGTTTTCTGTGTCGGTTGTACCTTCCGCAGGCTCACGTTTGAAGGCCGCTGTAACGAAGCGATTCGCTGGCGGCAAGACCGAAGAGCCGGCGGGACCATCAACCACGGAGCCGTCAAACGAAGGGCCAACAAAGAGCGAGCCCGCAAGGGCTCCCAAGAAGAACGCTGGGGTGACGGACAAGACTGTGGCAAAAGCAGACGCGAAAAAAGAACCGGCAAAAAAGGTTGCGGCCGCCAAGGCAACGACTTCCGCCAAGAAGACCACCGCCAAGGCGCCCGCCCAAAAGGCTCCCGCCACCAAGGCTGCTCCGGCAGCCAAGGACTCTGCCCCTACCAAAAAGACAGCGACAAAAAAGACCACCGTGACGAAAACAGCCGCAACAGCCTCCCCGAAGAACGCCTCCGCCAAAGAGGCGGGCCCGGTGACGAAGACCACGACTACGCCGGCTGCCAAGAAGGCGCCCGCCAAGACTCCCGCAGCGAAAGCCGCGGCCGCCAAGAAGATTGCTGCCAAGAAGGCTGCTGCGTCCAACGTCGACGAGCCGGTAACGTCCGCCGCGATCGCTTTGGTCGATGCCACCGGCAAGAAGATCCTTCCCGACATTCCCGATGAGGAATTCGAAGTGGCCGTCGCCACGGACCCGACGCTGAAGGAAGACGAGAAGTCCGGCTTCACGTTGTCCGCGGCCGATGAGAGCGACGAACCGGTCCAGCAGGTCATGGTCGCCGGTGCCACAGCCGACCCGGTCAAGGACTACCTCAAGCAGATCGGCAAGGTGTCGCTGCTGACTGCCGGCCAGGAAGTCGAGCTCGCCAAGCGCATCGAAGCAGGCCTGTTCGCCGAGGAGAAGGTCGCCAAGGGCGGACGCGTCTCGCCCAAGCTCGCCGAGGAGCTCGACTGGATCCGCGAAGACGGTCGTCGCGCCAAGAACCACCTGCTCGAAGCCAACCTGCGCCTCGTTGTGTCACTGGCCAAGCGCTACACCGGTCGCGGCATGCTTTTCCTCGACCTCATCCAGGAAGGCAACCTCGGCCTTATCCGTGCGGTTGAGAAGTTCGACTACACCAAGGGCTTCAAGTTCTCCACGTATGCGACCTGGTGGATCCGCCAGGCCATCACCCGCGCCATGGCCGACCAGGCCCGCACCATCCGCATCCCCGTCCACATGGTCGAGCAGATCAACAAGCTCACCCGCGTGCAGCGCGAGATGCTGCAGGAGCTCGGCCGCGAGCCCACGCCGGAGGAGCTCGCCAAGGAGCTCGACATGACGCCCGAGAAGGTCGTCGAGATCCAGGGCTACGCACGCGAGCCGGTGAGCCTCGAGACGACCATCGGCGACGACCAGGACTCCAGCCTGGGCGACTTCATCGAGGACGCCGACGCGCCGGTCGCGGCCGAGGTCGTCTCCTACGGCCTCATGCAGGAGCAGCTGAACGAGGTGCTGCGCACCCTGACCGACCGCGAGGCGGCCGTCGTCAAGATGCGCTTCGGCCTGGTCGACGGCCAGCCCCGCACGCTGGATGAGATCGGCCGCGAGTTCGGCCTCACGCGCGAGCGGATCCGCCAGATCGAGAGCAAGACCCTGTCCAAGCTGCGCCACCCGAGCCGCTCGCAGAAGCTGCGCGACTACCTCGACTGAGGTGCCTGCCGGCTCCCGGCCGCGGCGGCAGGCGGCGCGCGTCGTCGTCCGCGACCCCGACGGCCGGGTGCTTCTGCTGCGCTATGACGACCCGCCGCCGATGGGCGTGCACTGGGCCACGCCGGGCGGCGGCATCGACCCCGGCG
>JALYQD010000187.1 GCA_030856025.1 Actinomycetota bacterium | reverse complement strand
GGATTGCCACTATGGCCGCGACCTTGAGATTCGATTTGTTATCGGTCCGTCGGACGCGGTTCTCGGCGCGGGAGATGGCGATGATGCGGTGACCGGGCCCGCGACCGTCCACTTCACGGATCCACCGTTTGCGGATGCTCCACGCCGACACCGAAGTCACGACGACAAGCAGGGCCAGCAGCACGGCGATGCTCCACGGGGGCCGTTGATCGAGAACGAACCACACGAGCGAGGGAACCGTTAGGATCGCTCCGGCCAACGGCATCTCGGTGATCAGGCGCGGCCAGTGAATGCGGGGACGCCCCTCCTTTTCGAGAATCATGACGACGTGATCTCGCAGCTCTGCGGGGCCACTGATGCTCTGCATCTGCTTCGGGTTGAAGCTCATGTTCACGCGGCCCGACAAGACGATTCGTTCAAGCTCCCAGTCGGCCGCATCGGGCAGTCGGTCGAGGTCGAATGGATTCTGCGTCCACAGACCGCCCTCTGACGGGTCGACGAGGAAGAGCCCGGCATTCGGGTCGCGCTCTCGAAGGTGCAAAACGATGTCACGGACGATGTCGTGGTCGATCCTGACTCCACGGATCGCGAAGCTGCCGCCGCCATCGGGGACGCGTCTCGGGCCATAGAGCCAATCGAGCCAGTGTGACTCGGTTACAGGTTGCCCCCCTGTAAACAGCGGATTCATGCCGTTTACTTTACGTCTGTCAGGGCTCACCGTCTCCGGAAATCGAAGCCCGCCCGCGCATACGCAAGAGGCTGGCCGGCGCCCAGGAGAACAAGGGGCGCCGGCCAGCCGAACGTGGTTGTTGCGTGTTGCTACTTGGTGTTGACCGTGATCTTTGCAACGCCGACCAAGAGGTCCTTTGTGACGGCATCGGTCTTGAACGTCGAGTTCAGCAGGTCAGCGGCGACGGGCGAGACAAAGACCTTCGTGCCTTCGAGGATTGCCGTATCGCCCGCGGACTGCAGGGGCTTCAGGGTTGCGCCTCTCAACTGGAACAGGAACGCGCTTGTGACGACGGTCTTGCCGTTGACAGTCACATCGCCATACACGCGGGAGACGCCCGGATCGACGTTGAGGTTGGTCAGCTCGACCTTGGTGTCACCCGCGGTCAGGGAAAGCCCCGAACCTTCGTGCTGGACCTGGCCGATGACGTACGGCTTCGCGGTGCCGGGCTTGAAGTATGTGACATTGCCGCCCGTGATGGGGAAGATCAGCGAACCGGCTTCGAGCTGGGCGTCTCCGACGATGCCGGGTGCCAGTTTGAGCGACGTGAGGGCGTCGGTGAAGCCCGTGTCGAGTTTGATGGCGGTGTCCTGGCCGCTGAGGGCCGGGATACGAGCGGCCGGCTTGGCGATCTTGGGCTTGGTGTCGGCAGAACTGGAATCGCTCGTGGAGCTGCAGGCTGCCAGAGGCATGGCCAGAGTCGCGGCGGTCGCAATACCGACAAGAAGTCGTTTGCCCTTCGTGCTGTTCTGGAGGAACTGCATGAGAAATCATTCCTTGTGGTAGGCGGAGAGCAAACCAGTTGGCTCGCTCTCACCTCTAGTTCGCCGCTAACGTGGTCAATGATTGGCCGGCGGCGTTTCGATTCTTGTCAGGAACTGAAAAACCCGGGTCGAGGGTGCGACTTCTACTGGACTGGCTCCGGGCCGCCGGGTAGGGACCTCCGGCCTCCGGGGAGAATGCCGGAATGCGCCTCATCGACTTGCTGCCGGACGGCACGACCACCGACGAGGACGCCGTGTACGACGCCATCATGCGATGGGTAGAGAGCCGCGGCCTGACGCTCTACCCGGCGCAGGAGGAAGCCCTGCTCGAGTGCGTTTCGGGGTCGAACGTCATACTCGCCACCCCGACCGGCTCGGGCAAGAGTCTCGTGGCGACAGGAGCCATGGCGGCAGCGCTCGCGCGCGGCGAGTGCAGCGTCTACACCGCGCCGATCAAGGCCCTCGTGAGTGAGAAGTTCTTCGAGCTCTGCGAGATCTTCGGCGCCGACAATGTCGGCATGGTCACCGGTGACGCCGCGGTCAACGCCAACGCCCCGATCATCGCCGCCACCGCAGAGATCCTCGCCAACATGGCGTTGCGCGAAGGCGCCGGCGCTGACATCGGGCTCGTCGTCATGGACGAGTTCCATTTTTATGCCGACCCCGATCGCGGCTGGGCGTGGCAGGTCCCCCTCATCGAATTGCCGCGGGCACAGTTCCTGCTGATGTCGGCGACACTGGGGGACACCACGCGTTTCGAGCAGGACCTGGGTCGGCGTACGGGCCGCTCGACGGCGCTGGTCGCCTCGGCCGATCGCCCGGTGCCGCTGATCACCGAGTACGTCAGCACTCCGGTGCAGGAGACTCTCGAGGAGCTGCTCGAGACCCACCAGGCGCCGGTGTATGTCGTCCACTTCACCCAGGTCGCTGCGCTCGAGCGGGCTCAGGCGCTGACCAGCATCAAGGTCGCGACCCGTGAGGAACGCGACCAGATCGCGGAGCACCTCGGCGACTTCCGGTTCTCATCTGCCTTCGGCAAGACGCTCTCGAGGCTCATCCGGATGGGCATCGGTGTGCACCACGCGGGCATGCTGCCGCGCTACCGCCGTCTCGTCGAGACGCTGACTCAAGCCGGCCTGCTCAAGGTCGTCTGCGGCACCGACACGTTGGGCGTCGGCATCAACGTGCCGATCCGCACGGTGCTGTTCAGTGGGCTGTCGAAGTACGACGGCACTCGGCAGCGCCAGCTGCAGGTACGCGAGTTCCAGCAGATCGCGGGAAGGGCCGGGCGCGCGGGTTTCGACACCGTCGGCCACGTCGTCGTCGAGGCTCCTGAGCACGAGATCGAGAACGCCCGCCTCGTCCGCAAGGCCGGAGACGATGTGAAGAAGCAGCGCCGGATCAACCGCAAGAAGCCCCCGGATGGCTTCGTCTCCTGGGGTGAGGGCACGTTTGCGCGGCTGACCACAGGCACGCCGGAGCCCCTGGTGTCGCGTATGAAGGTCAGCCACGCGATGGTGCTCGACGTCATTTCCCGTCCCGGTGACGCAATGGCGTCGCTCGAACATCTGCTCCGCGAGAGCGACGAGACCGTCGAGGTCCAGGACAAGCTCTTGCAGGAGGTGCGGGACATCGTCGAGGCGCTCCTCGCCGGTGAGGTTGTCGAGCGGGTCGACCCGCCGGACGCGGAGGGGCGCACGCTGCGCCTGACCATCGACCTGCAGGCGAACTTCGCCCTCAACCAGCCGCTGTCCCCGTTTGCCGTGGCGGCCTTCGACCTCCTGGACCGCGAAGAGCCCACATACGCGCTCGATGTCGTGTCAGTCGTCGAGGCAACCCTGGAGGATCCCCGGCCCATCATCCGCGCTCAGCAGCATCGAGCCCGGGGAGAAGCCATCGGCGAGATGAAGATGGATGGGATCGAGTACGAGGAGCGGATGGAGCTGCTCGACGAGATCACGCATCCGAAGCCACTGCAGGAGCTGCTCGAGGCGGCATATGAGCACTACCGCAAGGGCCACCCATGGGTCGTCGACTACGAGCTCCGGCCGAAGTCGGTCGTGCGCGAGATGTGGGAACGGGCCATGACGTTCTCCGAGCTGATCGGCGACTACCAGCTCGCTCGCACCGAAGGGATGGTGCTGCGCTATCTCTCCGACGTTTACAAGACGCTGGGCCGCACGGTGCCGGCAACGGTGCGTAACGAGGAACTCATCGACCTCACCGAGTGGCTCGGCGAACTCGTGCGCCAGACCGACTCCAGCCTGCTCGACGAGTGGGAGCAGCTGATCGCTCCGGACGTCGACCTGGCCGAGGTCAAGCCGAAAGCCGATGGCAGCGCGCCGCCGCGACCGGTCACGGGCAATGCGCGGGCCTTCCGGGTTCTGGTCCGCAATGCGATGTTCCGTCGTGTCGAGCTGGCGGCGTTCGGCCGATGGAGCGAACTCAATTCGCTCGACGGCCACGACGGCTGGGACGCCGAGGCGTGGATGGACGCGATGGCGGCCTACCGCGAGGAGTATGACGACCTCGGTACGGGCCCCGGATCACGCGGACCGGAGCTGTTCATGGTCGAAGAAGGCCCGACGACGTGGACCGTGCGTCAGGCCTTCGACGATCCCGAGGGTGACCGCGACTGGGGCATCAGCGCCGAGGTCGACCTCGAGGCCTCCGACGAGGCGGGCGAAGCCGTCGTGCGTGTGACCGCTGTCGGTCCACGCTGAGGCTTGTGCCCAGAAACCAAGAAAACCCCTGATTCCTCAGGGGTTTTCTGTTGTGCGCGATACTGGGTTTGAACCAGTGACCTCTTCCGTGTCAGGGAAGCGCGCTACCGCTGCGCCAATCGCGCCGTGATCCCGAAGGGTCGGCATTCAGTTGTCAGCCGGAGCTGCTTTTCGAGGTCGAGACGGGATTTGAACCCGTGTAGACGGATTTGCAGTCCGTTGCCTCGCCTCTCGGCCACTCGACCATAAAACAGGTCAGAAACCTGCTTCGAGCGGACGACGGGATTCGAACCCGCGACCCTCACCTTGGCAAGGTGATGCTCTACCACTGAGCCACGTCCGCGTGCTTGACCAAACATTTCCGTGAGGAAAAGTGTTCTTCAAGACGAGACGAAACGATAACTGATTCGGGGTCGCGAACCCAAACCGGGGTAGCGGTACGGTGGCCATATGCGCGCCTGGCTGAACGGACAACTCCTCGAATCGCCGGAGGAACGGGCAATCTCCGTCCTTGACCACGGCATGATCGTCGGCGACGGGGTATTCGAGACGATCAAGATCGAGAACGGGTCGCCGTTTGCCCTGACCAGGCACCTCGATCGGCTGGTGCGATCGGCGAAGGGTCTCGGCATCGGTGATCCCGATATCGGGGCGATAGGCGAAGGTGTCGACGCGACCATCGAGGGTCAGCAACTTCCCTTCGGACGCGTACGCATCACCGTCACATCCGGCGTCGGTCCGTTGGGTTCCCCGCGCGGTGACAAGGGACTCACGACAGTCGTGATCACCGAGCCCTGCGATCGCCCGCCCAGCGTCAGCGCGATCGCCACCGTGCCGTGGCCGCGCAACGACATGGGTGCGATCGCCGGCCTCAAGACCACGTCATACGCCGAGAACGCGCTGATGGTCGAACACGCACTGGCGCGTGGAGCCTCCGAAGCGGTCATGCCCAACACCGGCGGCATGCTGTGCGAAGGCACCGGTTCCAACATCATGTATGTGCTCAACGGGCAACTCGTGACACCGACACTTGAGTCCGGATGCCTGGCCGGCGTGACGCGTGCGCTGGTTCTCGAATGGTGTCAAGGAGAGCTTGACGTCGTCGAAAGGGACGAGCCCATCGACGTCCTCCGGCGCGCCGATGAGGTGATCCTCGTCGGCACCACCCGCGATGTTCAGGCGATCTCGAAGGTCGATGATCGTGAGCTCCCGGCGCCGGGACCGATCACGGCCAAGGCTCAGGAGATCTGGGCCCGCGAAAGCATCAAGGACATCGATCCCTGATCGTGTTGCGAGGTTTCGGGACTCTGGAGGCGATTCACGATCGGACAATCGGGTGCGTTAGGGTTTTCTTCGCACCACACGGGCGATTGGCGCAGTGGTAGCGCGCTTCGTTCACACCGAAGAGGTCACTGGTTCGAACCCAGTATCGCCCACCAGCATCGACACAGGTCAGAGCAGATTCCAAGAGGGATCTGAAAAACCTGTACGAGGAGCTGCTCAGGATGCGGGAAGCGGTGGGCGCGCGTATTGCCAGTGCCGCCGAGGGGCCTCTATCGTCTTAGTGGTGGAAGCCCCAACCACATCCGCGATTTTGTCGAGGCCGTATCGAGCGCCGACGGCGAGGCTGCCGGCCTGCTCGTCACCGAGAACGCACAGTTCAGGCTTCCGGGTGACCACGTGCTTCCCCCAGGTCAAGCCGGGGCCCGTGCTTTCGCGGCCCAGCACGCTGAATCGAATGGGAGCAAGCCAAGCGTCGAACTTCTTGGCGCAGAGCCGACGTCAAGCAATCGCTGGTTGGCGTCACTGCGGTTTTCGAGCCTCTATCTGGAAACCGACGAGACCAGCTTCGACTTCACCGTAGGGAGCCTGTTCACCCTTGATGGTGACCGCATCTCGGCTGTCCAGGCCTTTCCGTCCTACGAGTAGGCGGTCACCGCGGCCAACGAGTGAGGCGGCTGGCGCCACGCTCGCCGGCGCCAGCCCATCGCGTTGGGGTCCGAGCCGAGGACAGCCCGACCGAGCGGAGTAATCGACGGACGCAAAGTAGGCCCAACCCACGTCCAACCCAAGCGAAAGCGGCGGCCACCCACTTGCGTGACCGCCGCTTTGCCGGACGGGCTTCAGTGCCAGTTGCTGATCTGGACGTCGTGTGGCGAGGGGGCACCGCCCCCGGTTTCGACGAGCGACTTCAGGCTCATCAGGAAGATGGCCCACTTGGTGCTGCAGTGATACATGAACCCCACCGGTTCGCGCCAGCCCTGGTGCTTGAACAGCACGATGGTGTAGTCGTCCTCTTGGCTGAGGTCCCAGCTCACCGTCGTACCGATCCACTCCTCGGGACCGTCGATCACTTTCCAGAGCACACGCTTGGCGGGATCGAGCTCAACGACCTCCATGTCGAAACCACCGGGCGGGAAGCGGAACTGGATCACTCCTCCGGCGGCGCTCTCCCCCTGGGTGTCCTTCGTCCACCAACCGGTAAGACCCTCGAGTGTGGTGAGGGCCGTATAGACCTGGTCCGGGGACGACGACTGGATTCCCACTCTGTGCAGAATGTCGACCATTTCTGATTCCTCTCTCTTCACTGTTGTTCTGTCTGTTCTTGGCTGCGCTGGATTGCTTCAGCGATCCGCTTGATGCGCCGCAGCCTGGCGTCCCAGGTCGCTCCGACCGAGGAGAGCTGCGCGACTGCCCGGGCAAGCTGCGCATCGTCAACCTGGTAACGCATCTCCCTGCCGGCCGGCTTGACGTGCACGAGTCCGACGCGGTCCAGTACGCCGAGATGCTTCGCGACTGCCTGACGCGTCACGGGCAACTGCTCGCTGAGGGTGGTCGCGGTACCGGCTCCATCGGAAAGGAGCAGGTCGAGCATCCGGCGCCGGGTCGGATCGCCGATCGCCGACCATAGATCGTCGTCGACAACGACAGTCAACGGGTCGCCGCCAGCCGGGCGGCATACTCGCCGAGCCGGGGAATGTAGAAGTCCCACCCGACGACGTGCTCGTTGTACTGCTTCTCGAGCAATGCGACCTCCCACCCCATCTCGCGGAAGCCGGTTTCAGTCAGCCGGAGCAATGTGCCCGTTCCTGCAGGGGCGAGCTCGAAGGTCACGAGCAAGGAGTTCCCGGGAGCTGCGACCTCATCGGCGGGATGGGTCCACCGGAAGGAGAACAACCGAGGTGGTTGGGCATCGACCACGGTCATTGGAACCACCGTCGCCAGGTCGGTGGCTTCGTCCCGCCACACAAGCTGTCCGTCGCCCCCCGGGGCTGATCCGAAGTCGGCCTCGTCCGGCCACCACTCCCGGACGTGCTCGGGGCTGCTGATCGCCTCGAAGACCACCTCGGGCGACGCCTCGATGTGGATCTCTCGCTCGATGGTTCCGTATTCCATGTCATACCGCCTTCTGCAACGTTTGGTTGCACATAACGGTAGGTCATGTTCGCGCCTAACGCAACCTTTGGTTGCCCATTGGTGATGCGACAGTCGGGCGACACCACCTCCAGGCGGCCGGTGTCGCCCACCAGAATTTGTCGAAACACGAGAGCAGTGACAGGCCCGGCGATTAGGGTGCTCGTATGTCTCGGACCCACATACACCGCGCGTTTGCGATCGGTCTTGCGCTGACACTCACGCTGAGCGCATGCGGAGGCGGAGACGATGCACCGACGTCAGGATCCACCCCGCAATCCTCGTCATCCTCCTCGCCGCAACCGTCATCAGGTAAGTCGCCAACTCCGAAGAGCGGCGCCACCAAGCCGGTGCCCAAGGGCTGCAAGGCGATCGTCGCTTCTGGCGCGATCGAGGACATCGCGAAACTGTTCGATCGGTACCGGAAGAACCCCAACGCGGCGGGTTCGTTGGACGTGCCGAAGATGCGCAAGGCGCTGGAGGACCTGGCCAAGGCCGGCGACAATGCGCCTATGAAGGTCAGGGAGAACACCGTCACGCTTGTGGCCGACATGGGAGCCGTCGTCGACACCTACCTGGGTCTCGAGGGTGTCGGCAAGGTCCCCAGCATGGACCAGATGCAGCGGGAGATCGACAGTCTCTGCGTGCCGAACGGCTGATCCCCGACACTCTCGTGATCGAGGCCCGATGTTCACTCTGCGTGGCTAAGGTGTGGCCATCATGAAGACCTCTCGAGCGTTCCAGGCTGCCGATGAGGGGCATTTCGACCTCGAAGCCATCGTTGCCGCACTCTCGGGCAGATTCGCCGTGGCCGCCGGTGCAAAGCAGCTCGTCCGCAGGGCGCGACTCGATACGTTCGACCGTCGGCTGTATGCGGCCGGTCTCACGTTGGAGCATCAGACCGTGGCCTCGCAGGAGCGGTTGGTGCTCAGCCACCTGGACGGGTCTTCGACAGTGGCGGTTCGTGCGACGAAGCTGCGGTGGCCGGCGCTCGCCGATGTCCTGCCCGCCGGCCCGGTCAGGGACGCAGTCGCCCCGGTGGCCGGCATACGCGCGTTGATGGTGACCTCCGATGAGAAGCGGCGTATGCGAGGCATCGAGCTGAGCAACGAGGACGGCAAGACCGTCGCTCGGCTCGAGCTGAACGAGCCTGCCGTCGGCGCTGACGCTGCTGATTCCCGACTCACGGTCAACACATTGCGTGGCTACGACAAGCAGGGAAGACGGGCCATGCGTCTCCTGGCAGATTTCGGGCTGCAAGCGGTCCGGAACGGAAGCGATCGCGGACATGACAAGGCACCACCGACCGTCGGTATAGACCGCGAAGCGCCTGCGAGCGAACTCCTGACCAGTGCCCTGGACGCCCATCGCGTGAAGATGCGGGACAACCTTCCCGGCCTGCTCGACAACGTGGACACCGAGTTCCTGCATGATTTCAGGGTCGCGGTACGTAAGACCCGGGCGACGCTCAAACTGGGACGGCCGTGCCTGCCCGAGACGATGCGCAGTCGTTGGGAGCCGGCATTCAAGGAGTTGGGCGACCTGACGACACCGGTCCGCGACCTGGACGTCTATGAGCTGGACTTGCCCACGATGGCCGGATGGCTGGTGGCAGCCGATCCCGCTGACCTGGAACCGTTCGCAGCGCATCTGCGGAGCCGGCGGACGGCCAAGCGTCGGGCACTCGTGCGTGGGCTGAAGTCGGCGAAGTTCAGGAAGCTGATGACGGACTGGGAGGCGGAGCTGGCCGAAGGCCTGGCACAGCACGACGACCAGAAGCACCTGTCGGCCGGTCAGCTGGCCGACCGCGGGATCGCCCGGGCATACAAGCGGGTCGTCCGTGGCGGCGCGGCGATCTCGACAAACTCACCGGCCGAGGACCTGCACAGTCTCCGCAAGGAGTGCAAGGAATTGCGATATGTACTCGAGGTGCGCGCGCCCGTGCTCCCCAAAGCCCCCCGCAAACGGGCAGTCGCCGAGCTCAAGGGCCTGCAAGACGTCCTCGGCCGGTTCCAGGACTCCGAGGTCCAGCGTCGGGCACTGCACGGGTTCGCCGCCGAGCAGGACCGTGCCCGCCGCGAGTTCGACGGGGCATTCGCTCATTTCGTCCGGCCGTCCAGCCGACGCCTTATGCAAAAACTCGGGGGACAGTCATGAAGGTCTTCGCGACATACAACATCAAGGGCGGGGTCGGGAAGACCTCGACCGCCGTCAACCTGGCCTACCTCTCGGCACGTGAAGGCAGGCGAACGTTGTTGTGGGACCTCGATCCGCAGGGAGCCGCCACCTACCTGTTCCGGATCCGGCCACGGGTCAAGGGCGGCGTTCACGACCTGGTGACCCGCAAGCGTCCGATCGAGGCAGCCATCAAGGCAACCGATTTTGACAACCTCGACCTGCTGCCGGCCGACTTCAGCTATCGCAACATGGATCTCGAGCTCGACGACGCGAAGAAGCGGACCAGGCGCTTGGGCCAGGTGTTGGCGAGCGTTGCCGACGACTACGACGTCGTCTTCCTCGACTGCCCGCCGAGCATCTCGCTGGTGTCGGAGAACGTCATGCACGCCGCCGACACGCTCCTGGTGCCGCTCATCCCGGCGACCCTGTCTCTGCGGACCTTCGACCAGCTGATCCGGTTTGTCGCCGACTCCAAGGGCAGCAAGCCCGAGGTATTTGCGTTCTTTTCGATGGCCGACCGGCGGAAGCGGTTGCACAAGGACGTCATCGAGGAGATTCCGCGGGACCGGGCCCGCGTCGTCGACACAGTGATCCCTGCGCTCTCGATCATCGAGCAGATGGCCGAGCGGCAGGCCCCCGTGCCGGCCTTCGCCCCTAACAGCCGGGCGGCCCAGTGTTACGAGGAGTTGTGGTCCGAGGTCCGCCCGACATGAGCGGGCCTATTTCCCGAAGACGATCCGCAACCGCTTGAGGCTGAGCGTGAGGAACGCCTTGCGGCCGGCGAGATAACCCATCGGCCCATCGGGATTGAAGGCCCAATGGACGCGGGCCACGCCAGGACGGCCGCGGCCTCGCACACGGGTGAGAACCAGTTCGCCGTCCCGATCCTGGGCGACGCTGAAACCGACCGGCAGGGCGAGGGGCAGCGCCCGGGTGCGGTGGACATCGAGCGACCCGATCGTCCTCTCGCCCTCGGAGGCGACATACGACGAATGCGGGCGGACACCGAACCCGGCGAGGTCCTTCGGGATCGCCCACAAGGCACGCCCACCGTCGCGTGACGCTTCGCTGTCGACCCAGATCTTCGTGATCGAGACGAGCGGCCGCCAACCTTTGCGCACCAGCACGGTGGACATGATCTCGTTGTAGGTCAGTGGGCTCGGCTCCTCATACACAACAAACGCCGCCGCGACGATGCCTCTGCCGAAGAACGTGATCGGTTTGGTCTCGGACGAGTGCGGGTCGGGCAGGAGCTCGGCGGGCAAGAGGTACAGGCCGACGTATGCGTGCGCCGTGAGCCGCCACGGCGCCGGGGGATAGTCGCTCATGACCAGGAGAACGCGTCGGGCTCGACCGTCTTGGTGCGCTTGGCGAACGGGAGGGTCGCGCCGGGCCAGTTGGAGGTGATGCGGCCGGACTCATGCCGGTACCAGTTGTCGCAGCTACCCCATACCGAATGGTCGAGTCGGGCCTGGAGGTCCTCGTCGTAGGCCTCGTCGGCAACCGTGGTGACCTCGGCTGCCCTGTAGTTGCCCGCGGTCATCCGGTCGATGACCTGACGCATATGGGCGGCCTGCGCCTCGAGCATGTAGATGATCGAGCCGCCGCCGAGGTTGGTGTTGGGGCCGTAGGTCACAAACATGTTGGGGAAGTTGGGCACATACATGCCGAGGTAGGCGTGTGCGCCCTTTGACCACTGTGCGGCGAGCTTGTGGCCGCCGGCGCCGGTGATGTCGATGGACTCGAGGAAGTCCTGACTGTCGAAGCCGGTGCCGTAGATGATCGCGTCGACCTCGTGCTCGACCCCGTCTGAGGTCAGCACACCGCGCGGCGTGATCTCGGTGATCGCGGAGGTGACGATGTCGACATGCGGTTTGGCGAGGGCCGGGTAATAGTTGTTGGAGAACAGGATCCGCTTGCAGCCGATCGGGTATTCGGGCGTGAGCTTTGCCCGGAGCCCGGGGTCCTTGACCTGGCCCTTGAGGTGGCGCATCGCGATCGCCTTGTTGACCTTCCCGACCCGCGAGGTCGCGTCGAGTCCGCGGGCGAACTGCTCGAGCAGGGTCCAGATGCCGCCGCGCTCGATCTGCTGCGTGAACGGAACCCGGTGATAGAGCGTCTTGTGGAGCGAGTGATAGGGGCTGTCGGGCTTGGGCAGGATGTAGTTGGGTGACCGCTGGAAAACGAGCAGCTCACGCGTGTCGTCGGCGAGATGCGGCACGAACTGGATCGAGCTGGCGCCGGCACCGACGACGGCAACCTTCTTGCCCTTGGGGTCGAAGGCGTGGTCCCACTCGGCGGAGTGGAAAGAAGGCCCTTCGAACGAATCCACGCCCTTTATGTCGGGAAGCCGTGGTCGCGAGAGCTGGCCGACCGCGCTGACGAGGATGTCGACGGTCTGCTGCTCGCCCCCGGCGAAGGTCACTGTCCAGTTGGCGGCCGCGTCGTCGTATGTCGCCGCCACGACTTCGTGCTCGAACTGGACCAGGGGAGTGACGCCGAATTTACCGGCGACCTTCTTGATGTAGGCGTGGATCTCGTCGCGCAGCGCATAGCGCCGGGACCAGTCGGGGTTGGGCTCGAAGGAAAACGAATACAGCGGCGACGGCACATCGCAGCCGGCGCCGGGGTAGGTGTTGTCGCGCCATACGCCGCCGATGTCGGTTGATCGCTCCCACAAACGCAGGTCCGTATGGCCAGCCTTGGTGAGTTCGACAGCGACCGCGAGGGCGCCGAAACCGGACCCGATGATGCCGATGGAAGTCATGCAATCTCCTGAATGCGCCCGGGTGCCCCGACGTTGACCAAGATTATTACAGTGAAGGTGTGAACATACGAGACGCGAGCGATGCCGACTGGCAACAGATCTGGCCCATCGTCCTGGCGACCATACGGACCGGCGAGACCTACACCTGGAATCCCGACAGCGGCGAAGAGGCTGCGCGTGCCTGGTGGATGGAGTCGCCGCGCGGGCGCACGTTCGTCGCGGTTGAGGACGACGGCACCGTGCTGGGCACCGCGAAGTCCGGACCAAACCAGGGTGGCGGCGGATCTCACGTCGGCACCGGCAGCTTCATCGTCGGTGCGCAGCATGAAGGTCGCGGAGTGGGCCGGGCTCTGGCCGAGCACGTCATCGCCGAGGCGCGTGCCGATGGCTTCCGGTCGATCCAGTTCAACGCAGTCGTCGAGACCAATGTCCGCGCAGTGCAGCTCTGGCAATCGCTCGGGTTCGAGATCCTCGCGACGATCCCCGAGGGCTTCCGGCATCCGACCGAGGGCTACGTCGGGCTGCACCTGATGTGGAAGTCGCTGGGCTGACCCGGCGCTTGAGTGGGCGTCACGCGAGCTGTTGGGGTCGCTGTCTGAGCAAGGACATAGGGTTGGTTCGGGCGCCGCTTGGTCGCCCGGCTCGTCTCCAATATTTCCCGCGATTCCAGTGAATTATGGGGATCAAGTACTTGAACTTCTGAACCGTTTCGCGGTATGATCGAACATACGTTCGAACAGCATCGGGGGATGTCTTGACCATCATCATCAGCGACGAGGACCGGCCGGTCTGGGCGCTGACCGATGCGCAGCTGACGGTCGAGATTGAGGACCTGGTGAAGTCCCGATCGATGTTGGACGCGCGCTGCGCCGAACTCGTGCAAGCGGCCGCCGACCGTGACCTTCCCCGGTTGGCCGGTTCGTCGTCGACGTTGACGTGGTTGAAGAACCTGACCGGGATCGGTCGTCCTGAGGCGCATCGTCTGGTGAAATGCTCTGAGATGTTGTGTGAGGAGGTCGAGGAAACCCGCAAGGCCTGGGCCTGCGGTGCGATCTCGACTGACGCTGCGTCCACCATCTGCGAAGCGATCACCACCCTCCCCGAATGGGTCGGTGACGAGGAACGTGCTGAGGCCCAGTCCCGGTTGCTGGGCTTTGCCGAGGACTTCGGTCTCGATGACCTCAAACGGATCGCGAACCGGATCCTCGAAGTGATCGATCCCGATGGTGTCGAGGAACATCTGGGTCGGAGGCTCGACGCGGAGGAGAAGAAGTCCTTCGACAACACCGAGCTGAGTATGTGGTCAGCCGGCAATGGGATGGTCCGGGGGCGGTTCCTGCTCCCCACCGTGCAAGCCGGCATCCTCAAAACCGCCTTGGAGGGTTTGGCCTCACCGCGGCGGAATGATCCGGCGATCTATGACCGTGATGGTGAGCACTCCGACGCCGCCACCGGGCCGCTGACCCATCAGCAGAAAGTCGGCCGGGCGTTCTGCGAACTCCTCGAACACCTGCCGTCGGAGGCGATGCCCCAACACGGAGGCCTGGCCGCCTCGGTCACCGTGACGATGACCCTTGATCAGCTCAACGACGGCCTCGGCACCGCGTTGCTGTCCACCGGCGGCGACATGTCAGCCGCGCAGGCCCGCCGGTTCGCCTGCAACGCGAACCTGATCCCGATCGTGTTGGACGGGGACTCCAAAATCCTCGACCTCGGCCAAAGCAAACGCGTCTACGACCGCTACCAACGCATCGCCCTCGCCAAACGCGACAAAGGATGTGTCTGGAAGGGTTGCGACAGGCCACCCTCCTGGACAGAAGCCCATCACCTGCTCTGGCACTCCCGAGGCGGACCCACCGACCTGGCCAACGGTGCCCTGTTCTGCTTCTACCACCACCACTTGCTGCACAACGGTGAGTGGGACGCCCGCATGACCGCCGATGGCATTGTCGAGGTCATCCCACCCACCCGCATCGACCCGAAGCAGCAACCCATACGCCACGACAGATTCAAAGCCAGACAGCTCAATTGAGCGAACCGGAGAGAACTCTGTCTCCCGCCCCTTGACCCTCGAGTCGCTTTAAGGTGAACACGTGATCCAACTCGGCCAGTACCCCGCTCCGAAGCACTGCATTGCCCATGTGAGCGACACGCATTTACTCGGCGGCAAACGACCGCTCTACGGCAAGGTCGACACCGATGCCCACTTGGCGCAGGCGCTCAGGCAGATCGAGCTGTCCGGGGCCAAACCCGAGGCCATCGTCTTCACCGGCGACCTTGCCGACCTCGGCGAGCCCGACGCCTACACGCGACTCCGGCAGCTCGTCGAGCCAATCGCCGAACGAATTGGCGCGGCGATCGTCTGGGTCATGGGCAATCACGACGAACGGGCCGACTACTCGAATCTTCTGTTCGACACTCCGCTGCCGGCTGAACATGGCTCCGACCACCCACAGGACCGGGTCCATGACATCAACGGGCTGCGGATCATCTCGTTCGACACAACCGTCCCCGGCTTTCACCACGGCGAAGTCACCGACCAGCAGCTCAGCTGGCTCGCCGAAATCCTCGCCACACCGGCACCCGACGGGACACTCCTCGCTCTGCACCACCCTCCGATCCCGACGCCCCGGCTCGAAGCGATGGGCATGCTCGAGCTCTTCGACCAGGGCCGGCTCGCAGACGTCATACGCGGCACCGATATCAAGGCGATCCTCGCCGGACACCTGCACTACTCGACCCACAGCACGTTCGCCGGCATACCGGTCTCGGTGGCCGCCGCGACTTGTTACACGCTCGACCTCACCGCGGAGGACCGGCTGTTGTCCGGTGTCGACTCCGGCCAGTCGATCAACTTCGTCCACGTGTATGACGAGCAGGTCGTCCACTCGATCGTTCCGGTGGGGGAGACGGTCGAAGTGACCGGTGTTTCGGCTTCGGTCTGGCCCCAGGTGGAGGCTCTCACCCGCGAGCAACGGCACGAGATGTTCTCCAACAAGTCCTCTGACTTCAACCGGACCGACGCCCGGGTTTCGGGAGATGCGGCGTCCGCCGAGTCATAGCCGCCACGTCCCCTTTGCCCGTTCCGCTCGTTGATCGAAGGAACGAAGAGCTATCAGATGACCGAACTGGGAATCAGCAGACGCGGACTCATCGGCGGTGCCGCGGCCGGAGGCGCCGCACTCGCCGTGAGTGGACTCGGGTTGTCGGCAGCCGAGGCCGCGACCAGTTCGCTGCCCAAGTCGGTGGATGTCGTCGTTGTCGGTGGCGGCATATCCGGACTCGTCGCCGCCCGCAACGTCCTCAAGACGGGCAAGACGGTGCTGGTGCTCGAAGCCCGTGACCGGGTCGGCGGACGGGTGCTCAACCACACCCTCGCCAACGGTTCGATCATCGAATCCGGTGGAGCCTTCGTCGGGCCCACCCAGGACCACATCCTCGACCTCGCCAAGGAGCTGAAGGTCGAGACGTTCAAGGAATATGTCGACGGCGAGAACGTCTATGTGTCGTCGACCCTCGGGACCATGAAATACACCGGTACGGTGCCGCCCGATCCGCTGATCCTCGCCGACGCTGCCGTCCTCCAGCTCCGCATCGACAAGATGGCGAGCGAAGTCCCGGTCGACGCGCCGTGGACCGCGAAAAAGGCCGCCGAATGGGACGGCATCACCCTCGAGACCTGGCTCAAGCAGAACACCGTCGTGCCCGCAGTCCGGAAGGTCCTTCTGGCCTACCTCGAGCCCGCCTTCGGCACCGACGCTCAAGGTATGTCCTTGCTGTTTTTCCTCTGGTTCCTCGCCACGGCCGGCAACGAAACTCATCCGGGCACCTTTGAACGGTCATCGGCAACCGCCGGCGGCGCCCAGGACTCGCGATTCGTCGACGGCTCGGGCCAGATCCCGCTCAAGATGGCCGCGGCGCTCGGCAATCGGGTCGCGCTGAGCGCACCGGTCCGCAAGATCGTGCAGACCGCCGGCTACGTCGACGTCCACAATGACAAAGGTGTGGTGCGCGCCCGCCGGGTGATCGTGGCCGTGCCGCCGGTGTTGGCGCTCGGTATCGACTGGTCGCCGCTGCTTCCGCCCAAACGCCTCCAATTGCTGCAGCACTTGCCGATGGGCACCCTGATGAAGTGCGACGCCGTCTACAAGACCCCGTTCTGGCGGGCGAAGGGACTCTCCGGTTCGGGCGTGATGGACGATGGGCGGCCCGATCGCCTCGGCCCAGCCCGGCACGACGACAGCTTTCGGAGCGACCATCCGCGAGCCCCACGGGCTTGTGCACTGGGCCGGGACCGAGACGGCGACCTACTGGTCGGGCTACATGGATGGCGCCGTGCGCGCCGGCGAGCGCGCCGCCGCCGAGGTCATCGCCAAACTCTGACTCCGATACGATCGCGGTAACCAGCACGGGCTATTCGTCGAGTCCGTCCATACTGCAAGGAAATCCCGTGTCCGAACTCAAAATCACCCGCATCGAAGCCGGCAACAACAAGGAAGAAGCGGTCGAAACGGGCACGAAGGCCTGGCAATTGTTTGCCGAGAGCCCCTCTGTCATCGCCGCCCGCGTGGGTGACGAGCTCAAGGACCTCGCGTATGAACTCGCCGACGGCGACACCGTCGAAGGTGTGGACGTCGGCTCACCCGACGGCCGCAACATCCTGCGCCACTCGACCGCGCACGTGATGGCCCAGGCCGTGCAGGAGATCTTCCCGGATGCCAAGCTGGGCATCGGCCCGCCGATCACCGACGGCTTCTACTACGACTTCGACGTCGAAGAACCATTCAGGCCCGAGGACCTCGACAAGATCGAATCGCGCATGCGCAAGATCATCAAAGAGGGTCAGAAGTTCGACCGCCGCGACATCAGCGACGACGCCGCCCGCGAGGAGCTGGCGCACGAGCCCTACAAGCTTGAGCTCATCGGCCTGAAGAGCACTGCCGCCGATGAAAACATCGAGAGTGCCGCCGAAGGGGCCAGCGTCGAAGTCGGCGAGGGCGGCCTCACGATGTACGACAACCTCAAGCGCGACGGATCCATCGTCTGGACCGACCTGTGCCGTGGCCCGCATTTGCCGACCACCAAGCGCATCCCGGCCTTCAAACTGATGCGCAGCGCGGCGGCATACTGGCGCGGCAACGAGAGGAACAAGCAGCTGCAGCGCATCTACGGCACCGCCTGGGAAACCAAGGAAGCCCTCGACGAGCACCTGCATCGCATCGAGGAAGCCCAGCGTCGCGATCACCGCCGGCTCGGGAATGAGCTCGACCTGTTCAGCTTCCCCGACGAGATCGGCTCGGGCCTTCCGGTGTTCCATCCGAAGGGCGGGGTCATCAAGCGCGAGATGGAGGACTACGTCCGTCGCCGCCACATCGAGGAGGGCTTCGACTACGTAGGGACGCCGCACATCGCCAAGGAAGGGCTTTTCGAAACTTCCGGACACCTCCCGTACTACGCCGACACCATGTTCCCGCCGATGGAGCTGGAGAACACCAAGTACTACCTCAAGGCCATGAACTGCCCGATGCACAACCTGATCTTCAGGTCGCGTGGGCGTTCCTACCGTGATTTGCCGCTGCGGTTCTTCGAGTTCGGGAGCGTCTACCGCTACGAGAAGTCCGGCGTCATACACGGTCTCACCCGTGTCCGCGGACTGACCCAGGACGACTCGCACAGCTATGTCACCGCCGAGCAGGCACCCGACGAGATCAGGCATCTCCTGTCGTTCGTGCTCGGGCTGCTCAAGGACTTCGGCCTCGACGACTTCTATCTCGAGCTGTCCACCCGCGGCGACTCGGACAAGTTCATCGGCTCAGAGGCCGAGTGGGCGGAGGCGACAGAGGTGTTGCGCGATGCCGCCGAGGGGACCGGACTCGAGCTCGTCCCCGATCCCGGTGGTGCCGCGTTCTACGGCCCGAAGATCTCGGTCCAGGCGCGCGACGCGATCGGCCGCACCTGGCAGATGTCGACCATCCAGTACGACTTCAACCAGCCCGCGGGATTCGGCCTTGAGTATGTGGCCTCCGACGGAAGCCGCAAGCAGCCGGTCATGATCCATTCGGCAAAGTTCGGCTCGATCGAGCGCTTCCTCGGGGTCCTCGTCGAGCACTACGCAGGCGCCTTCCCGCCATGGCTCGCGCCGGTGCAGGTCGTCGGCATCCCGGTCGCCGAACGCCATGTGGACTATCTGTATGAGCTCAAGGACAAGCTCAAGGCCAAGGGCATCCGCGTCGAGATCGACGATGCCGACGACCGCATGCAGAAGAAGATCCGCAATGCGCAGACCCAGAAGATCCCGTTCATGCTGATCGCCGGCGACCAGGACGTCGAGGCGAATGCGGTGTCGTTCCGCTATCGCAGCGGCGACCAGGACAACGCCGTACCGGTCGACGAAGCCATCCAGCGCATCGTCGATGCGGTCGAGCAGAGGACCCAGGTTTGAGCGCGTCCGACCTCCCCGCTGGCGACGGTCAGGGGGGCGTGGGCGAACCCGACTCGTTCCAGCGACTCTGGACGCCGCACCGCATCGCTTACATCAAGGGGCAGGACAAGCCGGAAAGCGGGGATGAAGCAGATTGCCCGTTTTGCCTCATACCGGCCAAGAGCGACGTCGAAGGCCTGATCGTGCACAGGGGAGAGACGGCGTATGCCGTCCTCAACCTCTATCCCTACAACGCCGGCCACCTCCTCGTGTGCCCCTACCGCCACGTCGCCGACTACACCGACCTCACCGACGACGAGACGGCCGAAGTCGCCGAGCTGACCAAGCAGTCGATGCGGGTCATGCGCGCCGTCAGCCAGCCGCACGGCTTCAACCTCGGTCTCAACCAGGGCAACATCGCCGGCGCCGGCATATCGGCCCATCTCCACCAACACGTCGTGCCGCGATGGGGCGGGGATTCCAATTTCCTGCCCGTCATCGGCCAGACCAAGACGATCCCGCAACTGCTGGGCGACACCCGCGAACTCCTTGCGAACGCCTGGACCGACAAATCGACCGGGGAGAACTAAATGCTCGAACGCTTCCGCCAGTTCTGGACCAACGTCTGGGCACCGGTCGGTGACCTGTTTCTGAGGCTCGGCATCAAGCCCGACTGGGTCACGATCGTCGGCACCGTCGGCGTCAGCGTCGCGGCGTTGTGGTTCTTCCCGCGCGGTGAGTTCCTGGTCGGCGTCCTGGTCATCACGGCGTTCGTGTTCTCCGACATCATCGACGGTTACATGGCGCGCAAGTCGGGTCAATCCTCCAACTGGGGTGCCTTTCTCGACTCGACTCTTGACCGGGTGGCCGATTCGGCGATCTTCGGCGGCCTCGTGCTCTTCTACGCCAGCCCCGCGCACCACGACCCCCTCTACCTCTCGCTGAGCCTGTTGTGTCTCGTCCTCGGTTCGATCACCTCCTATGCCCGTGCCCGCGCCGAGAGCCTGGGCATGACGGCCAAGGGTGGCATCGCCGAACGTGCCGACCGTCTGGTGGCGATCCTCGTGATGACCGGGCTGTCGGGCCTGTTCGACCTGCCCATCTTGCGCGAAATCGCGTTGTGGGCCCTCGCCGTCGCCAGTGGGATCACCGTCATCCAGCGTATGATCATCGTGCACAAACAGGCTGTGGTGCACCCGTCTGAAGGTTCCTGACCTGCGCATACGCGGCTTTCACGATCGTGACAAAGTTAATGTTACATTGGGGTTGACACATACCCTCGGTATGGCGAATGATGGGGTCAGAAGCCCGCGTTCGACCAGCGGGAATCCTGATCGAGGAGTGTCACGATGTCGCAAGTGCTCGAAAGCCCGCCCGAGATTTCGCCGGATGTTTCCTCCGAGGAATACGCCGCCATCCTGAAGGGGCTTTCCGAAGCCTCGGTCGAACGTCATTTCGACGCTTTCGCCGACATCGACTGGGATTCGCCCGACTTCGAGATCCGCAAAGACGATCCGCGCTGGGTGCTCCCTGCCACGGTCGATCCCCTTGGCGGCCACCCGTGGTACCAGGCGCTTCCGCTCGACAAACAGATCGAAATCGGTTTGTGGCGCCAGGCCAACATCCTCAAGGTCGGGCTTCAGTTCGAGAACATCCTGATCCGCGGGATCATGCAATACGTCTTCTCATTGCGCAACGGCTCGGCCGAGTTCCGCTACCTCACACACGAGGCGACCGAGGAGTGCCACCACACGCAGATGTTCCAGGAGACGGTCAACCGCATCGGCGCCGACGTGCCGGGCATGCCGTGGAGCATGCGCCGATTGAGCCCGATCATCCCGTGGGCAGGGTCCGCCGTTCCTGTCGGCTTCTTCATGGGTGTGCTGGCCGGCGAGGAGCCCATCGACCACATGCAGAAGGCGATCCTGCGCGGCGGCACCGACATGCCGCCAGTCCTTTCGCGCATCATGGAAATCCATGTTGCCGAGGAAGCCCGGCACATCTCGTTCGCCCACACCTACCTGCGCCGCCGGGTCCCGCACGTGGGACGGATCGAGCGCTTTGTGATGTCGCTGCTCTTCCCGGTCATCATGCGTGTGCTGTGCGACGTGATCATGATTCCGCCGAAGGAGTTCCGGAAGCAATTCGGCATCCCGCGCAAGGTCATGAAGGACCTCTACTGGCGCAAGCCGGAGTCCCGTGTGCGTCTGCAGGAGATGTTCGGCGACGTCCGTATGCTCGCCGAACAGTCCGGACTGATGAATCGCGTATCGCGCCTGATCTGGAAGCTTTGCCGCATCGACGGGCGTTCTTCGCGCTACCGCAGCGAACCCCCTGTGGCACTCAAGACCGCTGCCTGAAAGGCCGATTCAATGCCGCATGTTGTGACCCAGGCGTGCTGCGGCGACGCTTCGTGCGTCTTCGCATGCCCCGTCAACTGTATTCATCCGAGTCCGGACGAGCCCGACTTCCTGACCGCCGAGATGCTCTACATCGACCCCGATTCGTGTGTCGACTGCGGAGCATGTGTGAGTGCTTGTCCGGTCGGGGCGATCATGCCCGATTCGAAGGTGCCGGCTGATCAGTTGCCCTTCGTCGACATCAACGCGTTGTTCTTCGCAAACGATCGCCCGTATCCGATCCAGGCGCCGGTTCCGGCCACGGTCAAGCTCGGCGACGATCGTCGTACGCTCCGCGTCGCGGTAGTCGGATCCGGACCGGCAGCCCTGTATGCGGCTGACGAGCTCCTCAAGCAGAGCGGCGTCGAGGTCAATGTCTTCGACAAGCTGCCCACGCCATACGGACTCGTCCGTGCCGGTGTGGCTCCCGACCACCAGAGGACCAAGACCGTCGACGGACTGTTCCGCCAGATCGAGGACCAGGACGGCTTCGGCTATTTCCTGAACGTCGGGATCGGCACCGACCTCAGCCATGCCGAGCTGCTGGCCCATCATCATGCAGTCCTCTATGCCACCGGCGCCTCGGTCGATCGGGCGCTCGGCATCCCGGGCGAGGAGCTGCCCGGCAGCGTCACCGCGACGGACTTCGTGGCCTGGTACAACGGTCACCCCGACTTCGCCGACCGGGTCTTCGAGTTCAGCGACAAGCGGGCGGTGATCGTCGGCAACGGCAATGTCGCCCTCGACGTGGCCCGCATACTGACCAGCGATCCTGCCGAGCTGGCCTTGACCGACATCGCGGAACATGCCCTCGAAGCCTTGCGTCGCAGCCAGATCGAGGAGGTCGTTCTGCTCGCGCGCAGGGGAGTGGCGCAGGCCGCGTTCACACTTCCCGAGCTCGTTGGTCTGCTCAGCCATCACGATGTGGACTTCGTCGTCGATGGGTCGGAGCTCGTACTCGACCCGGTGACGGCCAGACATCGCGCGGCGGGCGATCTCGATCCGGGTCTCGAGCGCAAGATCGTCGCGATGGAGCAGCTCGCAGCCTCACCGGATTTGTCCCGTCGGCGGAAACGGATCGTCTTCCGCTATCTGGTTTCGCCGACCGAGTTCACCCCGGGCAATCTCCGTGTCGTTCGCAATCGACTCGAGGTCGACGGCGGGGGAGTGGTCGGGGCCGTGGCGACAGCGACTACCGAGTCGATCGACACGCAACTGATGCTCCGATCCATCGGCTATCGCGGGGTTGCCCTGACCGACATCCCGTTCGACGAGGCCACTGGCGTGGTCCCCAATGACGGCGGCCGGGTCACCGACACGCACAGCACTTACGTCGCCGGTTGGATCAAGCGCGGTCCGAGCGGCTACATCGGCACCAACAAGACCTGCGCGCACGAAACGGTCAGCAATCTCCTTCGTGACTTCAACGACGGTCTGTTGCCGGGACCCGCGCATACGCGAAAGTCCCTGGCGGCGTTGGTGGCAAAGCGGAAGCCGGACGCCATCGACCTTTGCGGCTGGCGTGCGATCGACACCGTCGAGCGGGGGCGGGGACATGCCTCCGGGAAGGTCAGGCAGAAGTTCACCGACACAGCCGAAATGGTGGACACGGCTCATTTAAAGCGGCCCACTCGTCGCCGATTCGCCCGTACGTCGACCTGACGTCCGCCGTGGTTCCCGAACTGCCCGACGAGTAGACTCGAAGGCGTCAATACGGGACACCACGAAGGAAATAAGAGTGAGCAACGAAGAGACCGCTGTTGGTACGGCGCGTGTGAAGCGCGGTATGGCTGAGATGCTCAAGGGTGGCGTGATCATGGACGTGGTCAACGCCGAGCAGGCCAAGATCGCTGAGGATGCCGGCGCGGTTGCTGTGATGGCGCTTGAGCGTGTTCCGGCCGATATTCGTTCCCAGGGTGGTGTGGCCCGGATGAGCGATCCGGACCTGATCGACGGGATCATCGAGCAGGTTTCGATCCCGGTGATGGCCAAGGCCCGTATCGGTCATTTCGTCGAGGCCCAGGTGTTGCAGTCCCTTGGTGTGGATTACATCGATGAGTCCGAAGTCCTCACTCCCGCCGACTATGCGAACCACATCGACAAATGGCATTTCACCGTGCCGTTCGTCTGTGGTGCCACCAATCTCGGTGAGGCGCTGCGCCGTATCACCGAGGGTGCGGCGATGATCCGTTCGAAAGGCGAAGCCGGCACCGGTGACGTCTCCAACGCGACGCAGCACATGCGCAAGATCCGTGGTGAGATCCGCCGCCTGACGACGTTGTCCGAGGATGAGTTGTATGTCGCGGCCAAGGAGCTGCAGGCGCCCTACGAACTGGTCAAGGAAGTCGCCCAGGCCGGCAAGCTCCCGGTGGTGTTGTTCGTTGCCGGTGGTATCGCGACGCCGGCCGATGCGGCGATGATGATGCAGCTCGGCGCCGAGGGCGTGTTCGTGGGCTCGGGCATCTTCAAGTCCGGCAACCCGGCCGAACGCGCCGCAGCGGTGGTCAAGGCCACCACCTTCTTCGACGACCCCGACGTCATCGCCAAGGTCTCCCGCGGACTCGGCGAGGCCATGGTCGGCATCAACGTCGACGACATCCCCGAACCCCACCGCCTCGCCGAACGCGGCTGGTAGGAGCGCTAAGTCCCGCACCAGTAGGGACCTTAGTCCCTGAACAGTCGGGACCTTCATCCCCAAAGATGGTCACTTGTGACCATTTTTGGGGATGAGGAGCGTGTCCGCTCGTGAGCAGCCCAAATACGAGCGATACTTAGCGCTGACCTGCGAAAACGCCAGAAGATTGCCGAACTGGGCAAAAGGTATTCAGCGGGTTGCCACGCACGTGGCAGGGGTCTTCTCATCGACTTCTCGATGGCCCCTTAGGGAGAGAGGCACGTGCCCATGAGTAACACCACCGCGCTTACATCCGAGCCCGAAGTCCGCAAGAAGCGGCTCGGCATTTTCTTTGCCACCTTTGTTGTTGTCATGGGCGGCGCCATCGCGTTCGCTGCCTGGACAAGCACCGGTACGGGTGCCTCGCAGGACGTCACCGCCGGTACTGCCGCTGCCCTCACCGTCAGCCCTGTTACGCCGACCATCACCGGTCTGGTTCCCGGCGGGAGCAAGGTCTCGAGCTTCAAGGTCGCCAATGCGAACACCTATCAGGTGACGGTTTCTGCCGTGACGGTCACCGGTATCACGGTTGCCGGCGGAACCGGTTGCACCGCCCTCAATGCCGCGCTCACCACCACCGTCACTCCCGCGGCCATCGGCACCGTCGTCGCCGGCGGTGGCACTGCAGTGACCTCACCGAATTTCACGGTCACCGTCGCTATGGGTGCTGCATCCGACAATGGCTGCCAGGGCGCAACGTTCACTCCGAACCTCTCCGTCTCGGGAGGTTCCTCCTAGACAACGCCACTTTCCCCGGTCGGACCTTTGGGCCCGACCGGGGAAGTCGGTCGATGAATGGGGTGGGCGAGATGGTGATCGAAAACCGGGGACGGCGGCTGGTATTTCCTGTTGTCGTGTTGCTCGCCCTGATGGGATCTGACAACCCCCAAGGTGGCATTGGCGATCACGGGAAGCCGGCGCCCTTTGTGCTTGTAGTCGAGGCCGGCGACGTTGAACTCCTCTATCCGGGAAGGGCGCGGGCGGTTCCGTTGCAGATCGGCAACCCCTTCGATTTCGACGTTGTGGTCAACACGATCGCTGTCACGAGCAGTGGTACACCAAGATGCCGTGCACGCTTCCTGGAACTTCATACGTACCGCGTGAACGGACCGATGATTCGCGCCAAGTCGACAGCCCGCACCTCGACAAGTATTACGCTCACGGACAGCGCACCCGGATCCTGCCAGGGTGATCGCTTCGCGATCCGCGTCACCGTTGAGGTGGGACGGGTATGAGCGCCCCCAGTCATCGCGCCAATGCCGGCGTCCCGCGCCGGGCTTTTCATTCGTTTTTCGGCATCGCTCTGATTTCCCTGCTTTTCGGTGGTCAAACGCTCGCATGGAGCGCTTGGCTTTCGACGGCGCCGACTGCTGCAATTCGACAGGTTCTGGCGGCCAGTCTCGCCATCCCCGGCGCGCCGGTGCCGGCCCAAGTCGCCGGAGGCAAAACCGTGCAACTCTCCTGGGCGACAGTGGCAGATGCGACAAACTACGAAGTCCGCTATTTCACAACCGCATCGGGCGGCACTCCGTCAACGGTGTGCACGTCGACGGGGACCACGTGTGTCGACCCGAACAGCCGGGCAGGCTCCAACAACTGGTATTCGGTCGTAGCCCGGGTCGGCAGCAACTGGATTGCCGAATCGGCCCGCGCTGCCTACTCTTCGGACGACGCAACTGCGGTCTCGATCACCTCGTTGGGCAGCGACACCGGATCGAGCGCGACCGACTTCATCACTCAGATGACATCCAACGCCCTGGTCGGCACGTCGGAGGCCAACGCCTCGATCGTCATCAAACGAGGCGTGAGCACCATCGCCACCGCAACAGCGAACAGTTCGGGAGATTGGACATCGACCTCGGTCACTCTGAACGAAGGGCTGCAAGACCTCGCCGCCACGGCGACCGATGCGTATGCGAATACGGCGACTGCCACGAAGTCGGGGATCCGGCTCGACACCGTGGCGCCGGCCACGAGTCACTCCGCGACCTGCACAACTCCGGGCAACGCGGCCCCGGTGGGCAATTGGTGCAAGCAAACGACTCTGAGCATGACCGCGACATTCAGTGACGCCGCCAGTGGCTTGCAAGCGGGGACTTCTCAATACAGCAACAACGGTGGCGTCTGGACCAACTACACCGGCGCAGTCTCCCTGGCTGAAGCCAACGGTCGGGTCGTGCAAGTACGGGCGACGGACATCGCTGGCAATGTGGGTACGACGAGCGTGAACTACTACATCGATGGCACCAAGCCGACCACCACGATCGCCTATCCGACCAACGGCAGCTCGTTCCTGACATCCTCGGCATTGGCGTCGGCCCTGAACGCCAACTGCGGTGCCGTCAAGAGTGCATGCGGCTCGGCAAGCGACGCCATCAGTGGCGTTTCGACCACTCAATACAAGCTCCAACGCAGCGGTACGGGGATCAGCGGTTGCATGAACAACAGCGGCAGCTGGGGCACGTGCTCGTCCCTCCAGACCTCCACCTTCGTCACGCCGAATTGGCACATCGCGGTCAATCCCAACACCGCTTATCCCGCCCTGACTGCTCTTGCCACCTACACACTGACGGCACGCGCCACCGACGCTGCCGGAAACGTCGGAACCAATGTCATCTCGTCGTGGACGGTCACTCTTCTCTAGGAAAGGCCGAACACCTGCCCATCTGATCGTGTGATGACGCATAATGGCCACAACGCTAGGGAGTTGCGCGGTGCTTGCAGAACAGAGGGAGCAGACACGTCTGCGAGCCGCAAGGCCGCCGCGTGCGTTCCCTCAACGGACCCGGGAGGGAGTTGGCGGCGGCAGCGCACGTTGAGGGTCATGGACCTGATGCGTGCCTGTCGCTGCCCACTGGGTGATGGCCCTGCCGTTGTCGACAACTACGCTTGAGGCGTGACAACCAACCCCACCATCGGCGTCTTCGCGCTGCAAGGAGACGTGCGCGAACACCTCCGCGTGCTGACCGACCTGGGCGTGAAGACCACGCCCGTACGCCGTCCCTCCGAGCTCGAGCAGTGCGACGCGCTGATCCTGCCCGGCGGCGAATCCACGACGATGTACAAGCTCGCGAGGATCTTCGACCTGTTCGAGCCGCTGCAGGAGCGCATCCGCGGCGGTATGCCCGCCTTCGGCACCTGCGCCGGCATGATCATGCTGGCCGACCGGATCATGGACGGCACCAAGGACCAGGAAACCCTCGGTGGCCTCGACATCACCGTCCGCCGCAACGCCTTCGGCCGGCAAGTCGACTCGTTCGAGGGCAACATCGACTTCGACGGATTCGTTGACCCCGTCCACGCCGTCTTCATCCGCGCACCGTGGGTCGAAGCCGCCGGCGAGGGTGTGGAGGTTCTTGCCACCGTGAGCGCGGGCGAGGCCAGAGGTAGGATCGTTGCGGTCAAACAGGGAAGCCTTGTCGCGACGTCTTTTCACCCCGAAGTGGGCGGCGACGACCGCATACACCGCTACTTTGTAGACCTTGTCTTGAAAGCGTAAGCAGAGAAAGGGTTGAGCGATGTCAGGCCACTCCAAGTGGGCGACAACCAAGCACAAAAAGGCCGTTGTCGACGCCAGACGCGGCAAGATGTTCGCCAAGCTCATCAAGAACATCGAAGTCGCTGCGCGTACAGGAGGCCCCGACCTCGACGGCAACCCGACGCTCTATGACGCGGTTCAGAAGGCCAAGAAGGCCTCGGTCCCGATCGACAACATCAACCGGGCCGTCAAGCGCGGCGGCGGTCTGGACAGCGGCGGCGTCGACTACATCACCATCATGTACGAGGGCTACGGACCGGCCGGTGTCGCGTTCCTGATCGAGTGTCTGACCGACAACCGCAATCGTGCTGCGATGGAAGTCCGCACTGCGATGACCCGCAACGGTGGTTCGATGGCCGACCCCAACTCGGTGTCCTACATGTTCCACCGCAAGGGCGTCATCATCGTCCCGGCCGAGCACGACGGCGTGAAGGCCACCGAAGACGACATACTGCTCGCCGTTCTCGATGCAGGCGCCGAAGACGTCAACGACCTCGACGGCTCGTTCGAAGTCCTCTGCGAACCCACTGACCTCGTCGCCGTGCGCACCGCCCTGCAAGAAGCCGGCATCGAGTATGACTCCGCCGACACATTGTTCGTGCCGTCCGTGACGGTCGAAGTCGACGTCGAGGCCGCTGGCAAGGTCATCCGCCTGATCGAGGCGCTCGAAGACTCCGACGACGTGCAAAACGTCTTCGCCAACTTCGAGGCCTCCGACGAAGTCATGGCCCAGGTCCAATAGATCCGTGCCCGAAGTCGTCGACGCTGATGGCGTCACCTGGAAGGTCAAACGGCGTTGGTTGCCTTGGAGACTGCGCCGTCGCGTTGTCGATGACATCGGGGACCCGAGTCTAGATGTTGACGACCTGATCGTGGGACTCATCGTGCTCGTGGTCGTCCTGCTCGTGGTCGTGTTCCTTCCCGTGGTGCTCGTGCTGGCGGTGTTTGTCGCCGAGTTCCTCCTCCTTCTGCTCTTGCTTCCCGTGGTCGTGGTCGTCCGTGCGTCGCTTGTAGGGCGCTGGCCGCTCGAGGTGTGGCGAGGCAAAGAGCTCGTCGAAACCGAGTCAGTCCGTGGCTGGCGCGCATCCGCCGAGCGCATACACGCCCTCCTCGATGAGATTCGAGTTCGACATTCGACCGGCGAGTCTGCCTCGTCCTGACGGTCGCCTTGACTAGGCTGTCGAACAAGTGTTCGGTATGAGTGTTGGAGGCGCGATGAGAGTCCTGGGTGTTGACCCCGGGTTGACCCGTTGCGGACTCGGCGTCGTCGAGGGCACGGTCGGTCGCCCGCTGGCCATGGTCGACGTCGGTGTTGCACGCACGGCGCCCGATCTCGCCATCGAGAAGCGACTGTTGTCGATCGAGTCCGAAATCGATGCGTGGGTCCTCAAACACCGGCCCGGCGTGGTGGCGATCGAGCGGGTCTTCAGCCAACACAACGTCCGCACCGTGATGGGCACGGCCCAGGCCAGTGGCATCGCGATGCTTGTCGCAGCCCGGCACGGATTGCCCGTTGTCCTGCATACGCCCAGCGAAGTCAAGGCTTCGGTCACCGGAAGCGGCCGCGCCGACAAGGCACAGGTGACGGCCATGGTCACGCGACTGCTCAGACTGAAGGAAGCCCCCAAACCGGCTGATGCCGCCGACGCGCTCGCGCTCGCAATCTGTCACATCTGGCGTGGCGGAGCCGACGCCCGCATCGCGGCCGCGGTTGCCGCATCGAAAGTCAGCGTCCGATGATCGCCTTCGTACGCGGCAAGGTCGCCGCCCTCACTCTCAACTCCGCCGTCATCGACGTCGGAGGAGTCGGTATGCAGGTCATGTGCGCGCCTAACACGATCGCTGGTCTGCGACTCGGCCAGGAGTCGCAGATCGCCACGTCGATGGTGGTGCGCGAAGACTCGCTGACGATCTTCGGGTTCGCCTCCACGGACGAGCGCGACATGTTCGAGCTCGTCCAGACGGCCAGCGGAGTCGGCCCCAAGGTCGCCCAGGCCATGCTGGCGGTCTTGTCACCCGATCGACTGCGTTCGGCCATCGCCGGGAGCGACCTCGCCGTGCTGACCTCGGTGCCCGGCATCGGCCGCAAGGGCGCCGAACGCATCGTCCTCGAGCTCAAGGACCGCATCGGACCGGTCGCGGCCACTCAGCCCGTCGCCGACTCGTGGCGCGGCCAGGTCCAGGAAGCCCTGCTCGGGCTCGGGTGGTCTGCGCGTGACGCCGACAAAGCCATCGAGCAGGTGCAGTCCGGGATCTCCGGCACCGAAGTCCCCGACATCTCCTCGCTCCTGCGTGACGCGCTGCGTACGCTGTCCAGGGCATGAGCATGGACATGGAAAACGACAGCGACCTCGACTTCGAAGGCGTGCTCGCCGGCGCCGGCAACGAGGAGCGCGCCTTCGAGGCAGCGCTCCGTCCCAAGACTCTTGACGAGCTGATCGGGCAGGAACGCGTGCGCGAGCAGCTCGCCCTGATGCTTGACGCCGCACAGGCACGCGGACGGGCACCCGATCACGTCTTGTTGTCGGGGCCGCCCGGGCTGGGCAAGACCACGATCGCGATGATCATCGCCCACCAGATGTCGGCACCCCTGCGCATCACCAGCGGTCCGGCGATCCAGCATGCCGGCGATCTCGCCGCAATCCTGTCCGGCATCAACGAGGGCGATGTCCTCTTCATCGACGAGATCCACCGCATGTCCCGACCCGCCGAAGAGCTCCTCTACATGGCGATGGAGGACTTCCGCGTCGACGTCATCGTCGGCAAGGGCCCCGGCGCCACCGCCATACCGCTGGAGATCCCGCCGTTCACCGTCGTCGGCGCGACGACCCGGGCGGGATTGCTGCCGAGCCCGTTGCGGGACCGCTTCGGATTCACCGCCCAGCTCGAATACTACGAACCCTTGGAGCTGCATCGCATCGTCGAACGTTCGGCCGGACTCCTCACCCTCGAGATCACGCACACCGGCGGTTTCGAGATCGCCTCACGCTCACGCGGCACTCCGCGCATCGCCAACCGCCTGCTCCGGCGCGTGCGCGACTTCGCCGAAATCAGGGCCGAAGGCATCATCGATGAGAAATCGGCGCACGCGGCACTCGACCTGTATGAAGTCGACGCGCTCGGGCTCGACCGGCTTGACCGTGCTGTCCTGACCGCATTGTGCAAGAGCTTCGGCGGGGGACCGGTCGGCATCCAGACGCTTGCCGTTGCCGTCGGCGAAGAACGCGAAACCGTCGAAGAACTCGCCGAACCCTTCCTTGTCAGGCTCGGTTTTCTGGCCCGCACATCCCGTGGCCGCATCGCAACCGCGGCGGCCTGGCAGCACATCGGACTCGTCGCGCCCCAGGGATTCGAGCAGCTGCCGATCGAACAATCCGACCCCGCTGGGTGAGCCACATCACCGCCCTCAGAAAAGGTCGCTAAACTACCCGATGGCCCTTTCGCCGATTCCGTCCTGACCGGACGGAAACCCAATGCTTCGGGAGAATTCAACGTGTCCAACTGGGTCGATTACCTGCCTTTGGTCCTGCTCGTCCTCGTCTTCTGGTTCCTGATCCTGCGCCCCATGCGCAAGCGTCAGCAGCAGTTCGTCGCGACACAGAAGTCAATCGTCGCCGGCTCGAGAGTCATGCTCGCCAGCGGACTCTTCGGCGATGTCATCTCTGTCGATGAAGAGACCGTCGAGCTGAAGATCTCGCCCGAGACCACGGTGACCGTGCTCCGCCAGGCGATCGCGCGGGTCATCGAGCCCGAACAACCAGAAGGCAACTGACTCCGTGGCAAAGGCGAGCACGAACAAAAACCTGCCGAAGCCGCGGCGGACGTTGGCCATCTTCCTGGCTGCGATCATCGCGCTCTACGGCATCGTGGCGTTGACCGACTTCAACAGCAAGAAGGGCGACGACAGCGCCTGGAAGCCCAAGCTCGGCCTCGACCTCCAGGGCGGCACACGCATAACGCTGCAGGCGAAGGCTTCGAGCGGTGAAATCACCAAGGCCAAGCTCGCCGAAGCACGCGACATCATCGACCAGCGCGTCAACGGCACTGGCGTCACCGAAGCCGAAGTCACCACGCAGGGCGGCAACCAGGTCATCATCGAGATCCCCGGTGAGCAGCGGCAAGGCATAGCCAACCAGGTCGGCCGCACCGCGCAGCTGAGGTTCCGCCTGTTGTGGGCGGTCGGCAGCAACGCCGACACCAAGGCGAAGCCCGAAGACCTGAAGAAGGCCGTTGATTCGGCCGACTGGTCCAAGTTGACTCTCCAGCAGATGATCGACGCCGAGACCAAGGGCATCGCCTCACTGCCCAAGGAATATCAGTCCGCGGCCGCCGCTTTGCAGGAGCAGGCCAACGCCTTCTCCTGCACCAAGACCGGCATCGCCGCGGTTGACGATCAGTCCAACAAGCCGTTGGTTACATGCGACCGCAAGTCGGGCGAAGTCGAGGTCCTGAGCCCGACGGTCATCGAGGGCACGCAGATCAAGAGCGCCAACGCAGTCCTGGACACCCAAAGCAACCAGTGGGTGGTTGCACTGGCCCTCAAGGGCAAGGGCAAGTCGGACTTCGCCACCATCACCGAAGCTCTTTTCGCGCAGGTCAACACCAACCAGGCCGCAAGCCGCTTCGCCATCGTCCTCGACGGTGAAGTGCTCAGTGCGCCGACGACCAACGGCCACTTCACCGACGGCAAGTCGCAGATCTCGGGCGGGTTCACGGTCAAGAGCTCCAAGGACCTGGCCAACTCGCTCAAGTACGGCGCCTTGCCGCTGACCTTTTCGCTTCAGGGCGCGAGCGCCGAAGGGCCGTCGCTGGCAGCCAGCCAGTTGAAGGCGGGCCTCATCGCCGGACTCGTCGGAATGATCCTGGTGGTGGCCTACAGCCTGTTCTACTACCGAGGCCTCGGCCTGGTCGTGGTCGCTTCGCTGGCGGTCGCCGCGACCATCACGTATGCCATGGTGTTGATCCTTGGCAAGGGTGTGGGATTCACCCTGACGTTGCCGGGCATTGCCGGTCTGATCGTGGCGATCGGCATCACCGCAGACTCGTTCATCGTGTTCTTCGAGCGCCTTCGTGATGAGGTGCGCGACGGCAAGTCCTTGAGGCTCGCGGTCGAAACCGGCTGGACTCGGGCGCGAAGCACGATCCTTGCCGCCGATGCGGTGTCCTTCCTCGCAGCGCTCGTGTTGTTCATCTTCGCGATCGGCGTGGTCCGCGGCTTCGCGTTCGCGCTCGGCCTGACGACCCTCATCGACGTCTTCGTCGTCTTCCTGTTCACCAAACCGATGGTTTCGCTCCTGGCGCGCACGAAGTTCTTCGGGCAGGGTCACAAGCTGTCCGGCTTCGACGCCGCCCACCTGGGCATCAAGGGTCGAAGAGTCACCGAAATCGCACGTACACCTGGAGCGTCGTCCTCATGAGCAAGCTCAGCACCTTTGGCCAGCACCTCTATGAAGGTCGCGTTTCGTTCGACTTCGTCGGCCGTCGCAAGCTCTGGTACTCGATCTCGGTCCTGATCGTGGCTCTCGCCGCGACCGGTTTCGTCGTACGCGGATTCAACATGGGCATCGAGTTCAAGGGCGGAGTCGAATTCACCGCCAAGGTGCAGACCGCCAACAGCGACACAGTCGACTCCATGACCCAGGCCGTCCTCAACGCTGGTGTTCCCGAGGCGGGCGACCCGCAGGTGACCACGTCGGGCAGCGATGCCCTGCGCATCCAGACCAAGGCCCTGACGCAGGACCAGGCGACGAAGATCGAGACCGAACTCACCAAGGCCGGCGCCAACGAGGTCAGTCAGAACCTGATCGGTCCGACTTGGGGCAAGCAAGTCGCCAGCAAGGCCCTCACAGGCCTGCTTGTCTTCATCGTCCTGGTCGTGTTGTTTATCTGGGCATACTTCCGCGAGTGGCGAATGTCGGCGGCGGCGATAGTCGCGCTTGCGCACGACCTCATCATCACCGTCGGCGTGTATGCGTGGTCCGGCTTCGAGATCACCCCTGCGACGGTCACCGGACTGTTGACGATTCTGGGCTACTCGCTCTACGACACCGTGGTCGTCTTCGACAAGGTGCGAGAGAACACCCGCAACTTCCTGAAGACGTCGACGCGCACCTACTCCGAATCGGCCAACCTGGCCATCAACCAGACACTGGTCCGATCGATCAACACCTCGATCACGGCGCTCTTGCCGGTCGGCGCGCTGCTCGTGGTCGGCATCGCCGTCCTCGGCACCGGACCGCTGAAGGACCTCGCTCTCGCGTTGTTCGTCGGTATGGCTGCCGGCACCTATTCGTCTATTTTCGTCGCGACTCCGCTCGCCGCGCAGCTCAAAGAAGGCGAAGCAGCCGTCAAGGCTCAGGCCGCGCGTGTCATGGCCAAACGCAACAAGGCCGCGGCAGCCCCGGCTCCCGTGACCGTGCCCAGGGCCGAACCCGTACGGCAAGTCGCCGCATCAGGGGCAGCCAAACGCAACCAGCCCACGCGGGCGCCCCGATCTCAACGAGGCAAGGGGCCGAAGTAGACGCCCCCCGGCCATGGGATGCTGACAGTTGCACACGTTGACGGAGAGAGACAGAACATGACCAACGCAAAGATGAAGAAATTCTCGGTAGCGATTGCCGGAACCCTGCTCGTCGGCAGCGCGGTCGCCGGTTGTGGCGGCGGCGACGGGAGCTCGAGCGACGCCTACTGCACAGACATGAAGAAGGCCGAGAAGGACTTCAGTGCCCTCGACGGCGGCGACTTCAGCCAGCTCGACAAGGCATTCAAGACATTCCACACCCTGGCCGACGAGGCACCGTCGACGATCGAGCCGGACTGGAAGGTCCTCGAGGGCGCCATCACGACGATGGAAAAGGGATTCGCGGATGCCGGCATCAAGTTCTCCGACCTGGCCGAACTGCAGAACGGCAAGATTCCCGAGGGCGTCGACACCGCCAAGCTGACCGAGCTCTCATCAACGATGAGTAAGTTCAGCGATGCGAAGTTCAAGAAGGCTTCGGACAACATCTCCAAGCATGCCAAGGACGTATGCAAGGTCAACCTCAACGGGTGAACCACTCCAACAGGGGCAAAGTGACCGACATCGCCGCTCTCATCGACGCGCTGGTCCGCCCGATCGAGCACTGGCCCGGGCCCGGAATCACGTTCCGGGACATCACCCCGCTCCTGACCGATCCCGTTGCGCTGCGCGCCGTCATCGACGCGTTGGCCGATGAGGGTCGGGAGATCGCCGGTGGACCGGTCGACGCGGTCCTCGGCATCGAAGCCCGCGGATTCATCTTCGCTCCGGCAGTGGCGCTGGCACTCGGCACGGGGTTCGTTCCGGTGCGCAAAGCCGGCAAGCTGCCATCGAAGTCCTACAGCGTCTCGTATGCGCTCGAGTACGGCGACGCGACGATCGAGATGCATGCCGATGCGCTCAAGCCCGGCGCCCGCGTCCTGGTCGTCGACGACGTGCTCGCGACCGGCGGCACGATGGCCGCCGCGGCCGATCTGGTCGCTCAGGCCGGTGGCAGCGTGGCGGGCAACCTCGTCCTGATCGAGCTGCTGGCGCTTGGCGGCCGCGCTAGGTTGAACGACACACCGACCGCTGCGCTGCGCACCTACTGAAGCGTCGCGAACAACCCTGTCCAACCAGATCAAGGACCCCATGAACCAGCACCAGATCCGCATCACCGCCCTGATCCTCGTGGGTGTGCTCGTCCTCGCGACGGCCGCCAGCATCATCAGTTCGCTCTAGCAGCCGTCGGTTGGCGAAACCGCCTACCATTAGGTGTAACGGACAGGAGCGCCTGTGGCAGATCGTGTTGAAGCCGCATCCAAGGCGACCGACTCGAAAACCACCGAGTCGGCGTCTGCTTCTGCGCGCGTAAGAACCCGTCTTGCCCGCATCGGCGGCAAAGCCAGCTCGACCAACCCGGTCCTCGACCCGTTGTTGCGGATCTACCGGGGCACGCACCCCAAGGGCGACGTCGCCTCGATCGAGCGGGCATACGAGATCGCCGAACAGATGCACGACGGCCAGAAGCGCAAGAGCGGTGACCCCTACATCACCCATCCGCTGGCCGTCGCCACAATCCTCGCCGAACTCGGTATGACCGCGCCGACGCTGTGCGCGGCCCTCTTGCACGACACTGTCGAGGACACCCGCTACACGCTGGATGAGCTCAAGCGTGACTTCGGCGACGAGGTCCTGCAGCTGGTCGACGGCGTGACCAAGCTCGACAAGGTCAAGTACGGCGACTCGGCCCAGTCGGACACGATCCGCAAGATGGTCGTCGCCATGAGCCGCGACATCCGCGTGCTCGTCATCAAGCTCGCCGACCGCCTCCACAACATGCGTACGCTGCGCTATCTGCGACAGGACAAGCAAGAGCGCATCGCCCGCGAGACGATCGACATCTTCGCCCCGCTGGCCCACCGCCTCGGCATGAACACCATCAAGTGGGAGCTCGAGGACCTGTCGTTCGCGACGCTCCACCCCAAGGTCTACGACGAGATCGTGCGACTCGTCGCCGATCGTGCGCCGTCGCGCGAGCAGTTCCTGGAAAAAGTCGTCTCCGACGTCGAAAAGGACCTCCGGCCCACCAAGATCAAGGCCAAGGTGTCCGGCCGGCCCAAGCACTACTACTCGATCTACCAGAAGATGCTGGTCCGCGGCCGCGACTTCGCCGACATCAACGACCTCGTCGGCGTGCGCATCCTGGTGGACTCGATTGCCGATTGTTATGGCGTCCTCGGCGTCCTGCATGCGCGTTGGAACCCGATCCCCGGCCGTTTCAAGGACTACATCTCGGTCCCCAAGTTCAACATGTACCAATCCCTGCACACGACCGTCATCGGCCCGCAGGGCAAATCGGTCGAGCTCCAGATCCGCACGTATGCGATGCACCGCCGCGCCGAATACGGTGTGGCCGCGCACTGGAAGTACAAAGAAGACGCCCTCGCCGCGGTCAGCGGTCACAAGCCGACGGACCTCGGTCCCGACGGCAGTGAAATGGTCTGGCTCCGCGAACTCCTGGACTGGCAGTCCGAAACCGAGGACCCGGGCGACTTCCTCGACTCGTTGCGCTTCGAGATGCATACCGCGGGCGTCTACGCCTACACGCCGCGTGGCGACCTGATCCAGCTGCCGGCCGAGGCTACACCCGTCGACTTCGCGTATGCGGTGCACACCGAGGTCGGGCACGCCACCATCGGTGCGCGGGTCAACGGCCGGCTCGTGTCGCTCGAGTCGGTGCTGGAGAGCGGCGACGTCGTCGAAATCTTCACGTCGAAGGCACCGACGGCCGCGCCGAGCCGCGACTGGCTCGACTTCGTCAAGAGCCCGCGCGCCCGCAACAAGATCCGCCAGTGGTTCACCAAGGAACGTCGCGACGAAGCGATCGAGCGCGGCAAGGACCTCATCGCCAAGCAGATGCGCAAAGAGGGTCTGCCGCTGCACAGGTTGTTCAAGCACGAGTCGCTCAACGCGGTCGCCAAGGATCTGCACGTCGCCGATGTGACGGCGTTGTATGCGGGTGTCGGCGAAGGCAACATCGGCGCCCAGAACGTGGTCGACCGCGTCATCAACCTGGCCGGCGGCCGTGAAGGCGCGGCCGACGACATCGCCGAAGCCACACCGATGCCGGGTCTGCTCGATCGCCGTCGCTCACTCAATGTCGGCGACGCGGGCGTCGTGGTCGAAGGACTCAGCGGCGACGTCATGGTCAAGCTGGCGCGCTGCTGCACCCCGGTGCCCGGCGACGCGATCCACGGTTTTGTGACCCGCACGGCAGGGGTTTCGGTCCACCGCGACGACTGTTCCAACCTCAAGTCGCTGCAATCGCAGTCCGAGCGCATCGTCAAGGTGCATTGGGCGGCGACGGCCAAGAGCACGTTCCTCGTCGCGGTCCAGGTCGAGGCCCTCGACCGGCCGCGGCTGCTCAGCGACATCACCCGAATCATCTCGGACCAACACGTCAACATCTTGTCGGCTTCGCTGTCGACCGGGCGCGATCGTGTCGCGAAGTCGAAGTTCACCTTCGAGATGGCCGACCCCAAGCACCTCGGCCACGTGCTGAGCGCCGTTCGGACGGTCGAAGGCGTCTTCGACGTCTACCGCCTCACCCAGTAACGCTCGCGAGAGACTTTGTTCACGCCGCGAGAGAGTTTGTCCCGGTCGCGAGAGACTTTGTCCCCCAGAATCGTGGACGGGGTTCGATGCGGAGCAGTTGTCCAAGCGCACCCTCGAACACCGTCGACTCGCCGAAGATAGCTTCCTTGCGCGCGACGACGAACCG
>JALYQD010000152.1 GCA_030856025.1 Actinomycetota bacterium | reverse complement strand
GCACCACCCGTACGCTGCCGCTGGAGATCTATCTCCAGCGCGAGACCGATCCCGACGCGGCCGTCGCCTTGTCGCTCGTGCTCGTCGTGGTCGCCGTCCTCGCGGTCGGTCTCCTCAATGGGCAGGGTGGCAGGGGATCGAGGGGGGCGGCGCTGTGAGCCTCGAATTCCACGCCACGATCGACCACCGCAGCATCGACGTCGCGCTCCGTCTCGAGGACGGCGAGAAGGTCGCCATCCTCGGCCCGAACGGCGCCGGCAAGTCCTCCGTGCTCGCCGCGATCGCCGGCCTCATCCGGCCCGACAGCGGATTCGCAACTCTCGACGGCACGACGCTCTTCGACGTCAACCGGCCCGGAACCCCGACCGTATGGCGGCCCGCCCACGACCGCGGAACGGCCCTCCTCGCCCAGGACCCACTGCTCTTCCCCCACCTGAGCGTTCTCGACAACGTGGCATTCGGCCCCCGCAGCACCGGCTCCCCGCGGCATACGTCACGTGACACGGCCAGGCGCTGGCTCAAAGAGGTCGACGCGATCGACTTCGCGAAGCGCAAACCCGCCCAGCTGTCCGGCGGTCAGGCCCAGCGCATCGCCGTCGCCCGCGCGCTGGCCGCCGATCCACGGCTGTTGCTGCTCGACGAACCCATGTCGGCCCTCGACGTCGCCGTGGTCCCGCCCGTACGCCAGATGCTTCGCCGCGTGTTGAAGGACCGGTCGGCGATCATCGTGACCCACGACGTCCTCGACGCGTTGCTGCTCGCCGACCGTGTCATCGTCGTCGAGGACGGCCGTGTCGTGGAGGACGGACCGACTCAGGAGGTTCTCGGACGGCCGCGAAGCAAGTTCGCAGCCCAGATCGCCGGGCTCAACATGGTCTCGGGGCTCGCCTCCGGTCACAGTGTGCGCGCCGAAGAGGGCCTCTCGGTCGAAGGAATCGCCACCGACGAGATCGCCGACGGCGACACGGCTGTCGCAGTGTTCAGCCCCAGTGCCGTGGCCGTGCACCTGACGCCCCCGGGCGGAAGTCCACGCAACGTCATCGAGGCGACGATCACCGAGATCGAACCCATGGGCGACCGGATGAGGATCCGTACGGGACAACTCAACGCCGACATCACCGCGCCGTCAGTCGCCGCCCTCGACCTGGTGCCCGGCACCAGGGTGCTGCTGGTCGTCAAGGCAAGCGAAGTGTCGATCTACAGGGCTTAGTAGAGCTTCTCGCCGCGCTCGAACATCTCGACGAACTTCACGATGCGTCGTGCCCGGGTCTCGGGCTTCTTGGCGTCATTGAGCCGGAAGTAGACCGCGTACTTGTTCTGCCTCGTGAGGGTCTCGTAGAACGCGGCAGCCGTCGGGTTCAGCTTGAGGGCGTCGAGGAAGTCCTGCGGTGTCTCGAAGTCGGCCGAGCCGGCGTATGCGGCCTCCCAGCGACCGTTGGCCTTGGCCTGCTCGACCGCGGCCAGGCCCGCGGGCTTCATGGTGCCGGCGGAGATCATGGCTTCGGCCTTTTCGCGGTTGACCTGCGACCACGGGCTTCGCGCCCGTCGCGGGGTGTATGTCAGCAGGAAGTGGTTCTCATCGAGTCCCTTCAACTGACTGTCGATCCAGCCATAGCGGAGCCCGACAGCGACGACCTCGTCATAGGTGGGCAGCTGGATGGGCGCCCCCTTCTTGGAGAAGGTGACAAGAATGCCCTCGGACGTCGCATGGTTCTCGGCGAACCACGACTCGACCTCGGCGGGGGTGCTGAACCTCAGGATCGGGCGATCGACTGCCATAACCGCAGCCTAGGGGCAATAATCGGCCCATGACAAAGCGCGTGGCAGTGATCACTGGTTGTTCCTCGGGCATCGGCGAGGCAACCGCGGCCCGACTGGCGAAGGGCGACTGGACGGTTTATGCGACTGCCCGCAAGCCCGCGACCCTGGACGGACTGGTTGCCGGCGGTTGCCGGACGCTCGCTCTCGACGTCAACAGCGAGGACTCGATGTCGGCGGCGGTCGAGCACGTCATCGGCGAGGCCGGCACGGTCGATGCCCTCATCAACAACGCCGGCTATTCACAATCGGGTGCCGCGGAGACCCTCGACCTCGACGACGTACGCCGGCAGTTCGAGACCAATGTCTTCGGGCTGCTGCGCATGTCCCAGCTCGTTCTGCCACACATGCGCGAGAAGCGGTCCGGGCGGATCGTCAACATCTCGTCGATGGGCGGCCGGCTCGTGTTCCCCGGCGGCGGGGCCTACCACGCCACCAAGTACGCGGTCGAGGCTTTTTCCGATGCCATGCGCTTCGAGGTGTCCGGTTTCGGCGTCAAGGTCATCCTCATCGAACCCGGGCTGATCACCACCAACTTCGAGAACGCGGCCGTCGCCTCGCTGGATCCCACCGAAGAGGGCCCGTATGCCGCCTTCAACGCTCAGGTCGCCAAGGCGACGAAAGAGGCCTATTCCGGGCCCATGAAACGCCTCGGTGGCGGACCCGACTCGGTCGCCAAGGTCATCGAGAAGTCCCTCAACGCCAAGCGGCCGAAGATCCGCTACACCGTGACGCCATCGGCGTCGTTGTCGCTCGCCACGCGCAAGCTCCTCGGCGCCCGCGGATGGGACGCCGCGATGGGTCAGCAGTTCCCGAAGCCGGGCAAGTGAGGTCTAAAGCTCGCGGCTGAGTATCAGCACTGCCCGGTCGTCGTCGCCTGCTTTCACGCCGGCAAGGATCCGCTTGGACGCGTGATCGAAGCCGTCCTGGACAACTGTCCGCGCCGACTCCCGGAGCTTCTCGATGCCGGCGGTGAAGTCCTGCGAATGCGACTCGACAACGCCGTCGGTGTAGAACATCAGCGCGTTGCCCCAGCCGATTCGACCGGTCGACACGTGGAAAACCGGTCGGGGCATGATGCCGAGCGCCATACCCCGTGCACCGTCGATCTCCCACTCGTCGATGCTGCTCACCCAGTGCAGGGCCGGCGGGTGGCCGGCGTTGATGATCGAGTAGTCGCCGGTCTTGAGGTTGACGAGCACGTGGACCGCGGTGGCAAAGCCGTCATCCCAGTGCTGGCGCATCAGGAAGTCATTGGCCGCCGCAAAAAGTCCCATCGGCGGCAGGGCCCCGATGAGGCCGCCGAGTGCGCCGGCGAACTGCAGCGACTGGGTGCCCGCCGAGACTCCCTTGCCGCAGACGTCGACGAGCACCATCTCGAGGAATTGCTCGTCCTCGGACAGGTTGGCGACCAGGAAGTCACCCGCGAACTTCGCCCCTCCGGCGGAGATCATCGACGACTGGGCTCGCCAGCCCTGCGGCAGCGGCGGGATGAGGCTCTGCGACTGCAGACGGTCCTTGAGGTCGCCCAGCATCGCCTCGCCGAGGGGTCCCGGCAGTCCGCTGCGGCTCTGGCTGGACTCGAGCAACACGATGAGGGCCGCGATTGCCATGGCGACGAGGCCGGCGATGCGCCCGGGCGCGAGACCTTCCTTGGCCACCGTCGCGGCGACACACAAAACAGTCACGGCCACCAGAAGGGTCAGGGGTCGATAACGCAGCACCAGCCTGCCCAGAAGCATGGGAATCAGGAACGCGGTGATGGGCATCCACATGTAGTTGATGAGCGACACAGACGTCATGAAAAGGGTCAACGCGATGAGCGCTACCAGCACCGGGAGCTGGCCGTCCGACGATCCGGTCCGCCATTGGCGGAACTGGTCGTCGACATAGTCCCGGACAGGACCGGACGCGCGCTGGAGGTGCGATGTCACCCGTCGAGCCTAACTGCGTTGTTGGCACTCCGGGCACCAAAACAGGTTTCTGCCCGACATGACCTGCGTACGCACCGGCGTCCCGCACACCAGGCATTCCTGGCCTGAGCGTCGATAGACATAGACCTCCCCCCCGTGGTCATCTTCACGCGGGGGCCTACCCATCGCCCCCGGCTCGTGTTCTGCACGAACTGTATCTATACGGCCGCTGCCCACGCCATGCTCCATTAGGTGGACAGTGTCGGCCCACACCGCATCCCAGGTGTTTTTGTCGAGCGCGGTGCCCGGCATGAAAGGGTCGAGGCGGTGGCGGAACAACACCTCGGCTCGGTAGACGTTGCCGACGCCGGCGAGGACCTCCTGGTTCATCAGCAGCGCCGCGATCGGCGTCCGCGAAGCGCTGATCCGGCGCCACGCGGCTTCGGGATCGGCATCCGGCCGCAGCGGATCCGGGCCCAGTCGCGCGATCAATGCCTCGACCTCATCCGGTCTGTACAGGACGCAGGACGTCGGGCCACGGAGATCGGCCGTATGCGCGTCGTCCTCGAGTCTCAGCCGGACGGCTCCGACGACCTGGTGACCTGCGCCCGGCACCAAGGTCAGCCCGCCGTAGAGGCCGAGATGGATGTGGAGGACGTCGTCGAGACCGTCGAAGGCAAGCAGCAGGTGTTTGCCGTAGGCGTCGCCGGACGCGAAGGAATGCCCGTTGAGCCGCGCCGCGCCGGCGGCAAACCGGCCCTGGGGGCTCGAAACCGTCAGGGTGGAGCCTTCGAAGGCTTCGGTCAGGTCATGCGCAAGGCGGTGGAGGGTGTGCCCTTCGGGCATCAGACCGTGCCTGTTTCCTCATACCTGGACAGCATGTCGATGCGGCGCTGATGGCGATCGGCTTCGCTCCACGCGGTCGTGAGGAATGCCTCCACGATGCCGGTGGCCTCCGTCGCGCTGTGCATGCGCGCGCCGATGGAGACGATGTTGGCATTGTTGTGCTGGCGGGCCAGGCTCGCGATCTCGGGGTTCCAGGCCAGTGCGGCGCGGGCGCCCTTGACCTTGTTGGCGGCGATCTGCTCACCGTTGCCCGAACCACCGATGACGATGGCGAGCGAACCGGCCTCGGCGACTGCGGCGGCGGCGGCGTGGATGCAGAACGGCGGGTAGTCGTCGAGCTCGTCATACGTCGTGGCCCCGTGGTCGACCGGTTCGTAGCCGTTGTCGGCAAGCCAGGTCAGTAGGTGGGACTTGAGTTCGTATCCGGCGTGATCGGCCGCGATGTGTACGCGCATGGCTAGAGTCTCCCAGCCCGCGAATTCAGCGCGCCACAGACGTCGCGGACAAGCGCCCTTGACGCGTCGAAGACGGTTGGCTGGCGCCAGAACGCATGCACCATGCCGAGGGCGCGCCTGGCATCGACTTCGACTCCCGCCCGGGCCAGCCTGGCCGCATACTGCTCGACCTGATCGCGCAGTATGTCGTGCTCGGCCGACACGATCAGTGCCGGCGGATGGTCGGCGAGGTTTTCGGCATGCAGCGGCGACACTTCGCGATTGCGGCCAAGGTCGCCCGGCGCATACGCCTCCCAGAACCACGCCATGCCATCGATGGTCAGCGACGAGCCGTCCTCGGTCGTCATCGATTTGGTGTCGCTGTGCGCGTCGACCGGCGGGTACATGAGCACCTGGAAGTCCAGGGCACGCGGATCGCGAACGAGCAGCCCGGCAATGAGGTTGGCCCCGGAGGAGTCGCCGATGCCGGCTACGAACGACGCGTCCACCCCGAGCTCGCCGGCATGGACGCGGAGCCAGCGGCCGGCGGTCTGCACGTCGTCGAGTGGTGCCGGGTAGGGGTGCTCGGGCGCCCGCCGGTAGTCGACGGCGAGCAGCGCCCAGCCGGACGCCTCCGCGAGATAGCGGCAGAACTCATCGTGGGTCTCCAGGTCATGCAACACCCACCCGCCACCGTGCACATACAACGCGACCGGCGCGCCGTCAGACGGCCGGTAGAGCCGACAGGCCACGCCGTCCGCGTCGACGTCGGCAACGTGCGCGATCGGCGTGGGTTCGGTGATGGCCAACGCGAGCTCGCGGGCATTGGCCCGCATCTGCTCATGGTGCGTTTCGAGCGGATAGGAGGGCATGGCCGCGAGCTGCGCATTGAACGCGATCGCCTGAGGGTGAAGAGTCACGCCCACGACCCTAAACGAAGATCGGGTCCCGTGTTCGGGTGCGCTTGATCTCGAAGAATCCGTCGGCGCCGGCGACCAGCAGGACGCCGTCCCAGAGCTTGCCGGCGGCTTCGCCCTTGGGTGCAGGCGAGACGACCGGGCCGAAGAACGCGACTCCGTTGACCGAGATGACCGGCGTGCCGACCTCCTGGCCGACGAGGTCTATGCCTTCCTGGTGGGAAGCGCGCAGGGCCAGGTCATAGTCGGTCGACTCGGCGGCCTGTGCGAGGTCCAGTGGAAGTCCGAGCTCTTCGAGCACCTCTTCGTACAAGGCCTTGTCGAATTCGCGGCCTTCGAGGTGGTGCTTGGTGCCGAGGGCGGTGTAGAGATCGCGCAGGACCGCCGAACCGTGTGCCTGCTCGGCGGCGATCGCGACGCGCACCGGTCCCCAGCCGCGATCGAGCATTTCTTTGTATGAGTCGGGGATGTCGTCCCTGCCGTCGTTGAGGACGGACAGGCTCATCACGTGGAAGTTGGTGTGGACGGGGCGGACCTTCTCGACTTCGAGCATCCAGCGAGAAGTCATCCACGCCCATGGGCACAAGGGATCGAACCAGAAGTCGACCGTGTCTTCAGTTGTAGGGATCATGTCCTCCTCAACAGCGGATGACCCTCTCGCATTTCCTTGACCAGCGATTGGACGACCGCGTCGAGCTCGCCGCCGTGGCTGGCGGCGACTTCTCGCTGTCGTTGGTAAGAGGCGCCGATGTCGACGATGTCCTGAAGTCCGGCGAGCTCCTCGGAGCAGCCGAGGCGCTCGGCGACCGGTGCGAGCATCGTGATCAGGCGCGGCACTTCATGCTCGATGGTGTCCTCGTCGCCCGCCCTGTTGAGGATGAGGATCGCGTCCATGCCGTAGCGGGCGGCACGCCATTTGTTCTCCTGGACGAACCACGCGGGGATCGTGGGGAGGTCGCGGCCGGCATCGAGCTCGCTCGAGAAGTGTTCGACCAGGCAATGTGTCATCGCGGCGAGGCTGAGGACTTCGGACAGGGTCGGCGACCCGTCGCAGATGCGGACCTCGAGCGTGCCGAACTTGGGCGACGGCCTCAGGTCCCAGCGGATTTCGTCGAAGACGTCGATGACGCCCGTGTGCAGCATGTCGGCAACGTAGCCCTCGAGCTGGTCCCAGGTCTCGAACTGGAAGGGCAGACCGGCGGTCGGCAGTTGCTGGAACATCAGCGCACGGTTGGACGCATAGCCGGTCTCCTTGCCGCCCCAGAACGGCGACGATGCGCTGAGCGACTGAAAATGGCCGAAGTAGGTGAGCATCGCGCGGCTGATCGGCAACACCTTGTCGCGGTCCTCGATGCCGACGTGGACATGGACGCCGTAGATCAGCATCTGCCTGCCCCACCACTGCGTGCGGTCGATGAGGGTCGCGTATCTCTCCTTGTCGGTGACCTTCTGCTGGGTCCAGCGCGCGAACGGATGAGTGCCGGCGCACATCAGCTCGACCCGCAACGGGTCGGTGACCGCCCGGATCTCCTCGATGCTCCGCTTGAGGTCGTCGCCGGCTTCGCCGACGGTCTTGCATACGCCGGACACGACCTCGACGGTGTTGAGGAGGAGCTCCTGCCGGATGTGCCGGTGCTCCCCACCGCCCTCGGGCCGGACCGCGTCGAGCACGGTCTCCGCGACCTGGCGGAGGTCGCCGCTGTCGGCGTCGACGAGGGCGAGCTCCCACTCGATCCCGACGGTCGACCGCTCCGACCGGGCAAACGGAATATCCATGACCCCATCCTGCCCGACGCGGCCGATCTTGCCCCCATTCCGACCGGAGCGTGGACGTGAAACTATGCGCTTATGCCTGGAACCAATCTCACCCGCGAAGAAGCCAGCGAGCGCGCGTCGATCGTCTCCACAGAGTCGTATGTCGTCGAGCTCGACCTCACCCTCGACTCCGAAGAACGTTTCGGCTCGATCACCACGATCGCGTTCGGCGCGACCCCCGGATCCTCCACGTTCGTCGACCTCGTCGACGGCGAGATCTCATCCATCACGCTCAACGGCGAAACCGTCGACCCCTCCGCGTATACCGACAGCCGCATCGCCCTGACCGGTCTTGCCGCCTCCAACGAGCTGCGCGTCGCCGCGACGTGCAAGTACTCCCGCTCCGGCGAGGGCCTGCACCGTTTCGTCGATCCCGCCGACAAACGCGTCTATCTCTACACACAGTTCGAAGTCCCCGATGCGCGCCGCGTGTTCACGACCTTCGAACAGCCGAACCTCAAGGCGACCTTCGAGTTCCACGTCACCGCGCCCACCCACTGGGCCGTCGTGTCGAACTCCCCCACGCCCGAGCCTTCGCCGGTGCGCGACGGCGTAAGCCTCTGGCACTTCGCGCCGACCAAGAAGATGTCGACCTACATCACTGCCCTCGTCTGCGGCGAGTACGACGTCGTCCGCGACGTCTACAAAGGCGCCTATGAGGACATCGCCCTCGGCGTGTTTTGCCGCCAGTCGGTCCGCGAATTCCTCGACGAGGACGACCTGTTCCTCATCACCAAGCAGGGTTTCGAGTTCTTCGAGGGCGCCTTCGAAATGGGCTACCCGTTCGGCAAGTACGACCAGCTCTTCGTGCCCGAATACAACATGGGCGCGATGGAGAACGCCGGCGCCGTCACGTTCCGCGACGAGCTGATCTTCCGCAGTCGTCAGACCGTGTCCGCCTACGAGCAGCGCGCCAACACGATCCTGCACGAGATGGCGCACATGTGGTTCGGCGACCTCGTCACCATGAACTGGTGGGACGACCTGTGGCTCAACGAGTCCTTCGCCGAGTTCGCTGCCCACCACTCCTCGGTCAAGAACACCCGTTTCACCGATGCGTGGACCGGTTTCACCAACAGCCGCAAGAACTGGGCGTACCGCCAGGACCAGCTCCCCTCGACCCACCCCATCGCGGCCGACAACTACGACCTGCACGCGGTCGAGGCCAACTTCGACGGCATCACCTACGCCAAGGGAGCCTCGGCTCTCAAGCAGCTGGTCGCCTGGGTCGGCGAGAAGGACTTCTTCGCCGGACTGCGCCAATATTTCACCAAGTACGCCTATGGCAACACCGAGCTCGCCGACCTCCTCGCCGAGCTCGAGACCGCGTCCGGCCGCGAGCTGGGCGACTGGTCGCAGGAGTGGCTGCAGACCTCGGGAGTCAACACGTTGCGTGCCGTCTTCGAGACTGATGAAGATGGCGCGTTCACGTCGTTCGCCGTCGAACAGACCGCGATCGAGGCCTACCCGACCCTGCGGCGACACCGGATCGCCATCGGCCTCTACAACCGGGTCGACGGCAAGCTCGTCCGAACCGAGCGCGTCGAAACCGACATCCGCGGCGCGTCGACCGACATCGTCGAGCTGCTCGACCACAAGCAGCCCGACCTGATCCTGCTCAACGACGACGACCTCACCTACGCCAAGATCCGGCTTGACGAGCGATCCTTCGCGACCCTCGTCGAGAGCATCGCCACGTTCGAGGAGTCACTCCCCCGCGCCCTGTGCTGGGGCTCGGCATGGGACATGACGCGCGACGCCGAACTCGCGTCGTCCGACTTCGTGACCCTGGTGCTCGCCGGCGTCGGGTCCGAGAGCGACCTCACCGCAGTGGGATCGCTGTTGCGCCAGGGCCTGGGGGCGATCAACCTGTATACCGCACCGTCGCACCGTGCGGAGTTGAAGGAACGCTGGGAATCAGGCCTCAAGGACCTTCTCGAAGCGGCCGAGCCGGGCAGTGACCACCAGTTGGCATTCGTCCGCGCGTATGCGGCTGCCGCCTCGCGACCGTCGTATCTCAATGCGCTCCTCGACGGTGGGCTGACCGGCCTGACCGTCGACACCGACCTGCGGTGGACGCTGATCACGGCGCTCTCACGCATCGGCGCCGCCGACGACCTCGTCGTCACCGATGAACTGCAGCGGGACAACACCATCTCCGGTCAAGAGCACGCGGCCGCGGCGCGCGCCATACGGCCCAACGCCGCCGACAAGGAAGAGGCCTGGGAGTCGGTAGTCAACCGCACCGACGTGCCCAACGAGACGCGCCGGTCGATCGCCCTGGCATTCCAGGTGTCGGGCCAGGACGAGGTGCTCGCGCCGTACGTGGGCAGGTACCTCGAGATGGCCGAAACCATCCTCGAGGAGAAGGGCGTCTGGATGGCACGGGTCGCCCTGGAATACCTGTTCCCGCTGGCCAACCCCTCGCAAGAGACTCTGGCCAAAGTGGACAACTGGCTCGCCTCGACCAAGGCAGGGGCCGCCACCCAGCGCTACGTGTCAGAAGGTCGCGACGACCTCGCTCGCGCGCTCCGGGCTCAGCAGGCTCACTGAGAGACGCGCTGCTCGCGGGCCGTCTGGCCGGCGAGCATGCGCGCAGGCGTCAAAGCTTCCAGGCCGTCTAGGAGCAACCGCTGAGGAAGGTGGCCGGCTTGGAACCCAGCGACACCTCCATGAAGGTGACCTTCGACGAATCCTCGATCTCGTCGGGTTCCTCGTTGAACGCCAGGCCGAGCCATTTGTCCCCGTCCTGGACATACACGGTCGATCCCAAGGCCTGCGAGGGTGAAACCTCGGCTCCGGCGTATGCGGCTTCGACCTCGGCAAGCGTGTCGTCGACGCCGATGCCCTTGTCGGTTTTCGTGCCGCTCCTGACACCGAGGGAGGCAATCTTTTCGCCCTCGACCCGCACCGTGTGGGTTTCGAAATACGGCGCCCTCCACTGAATCGGCGGATTCGTGTCCTCGCAGGGGTCATCGCCAACAGTTTTGAAGGCTTCGAAGTAGCCGGTCTGCTTCGCCTCGTCGACGCTCATACCGGCGAGCACCGGTCCTACCCGACCGGGCGCGGCCACCAACTTCTCGGCCGCAGGCGTCTTGTCGGCTGACGTTGCAGCATCACGCGTCGGATCGGGCTCGGACGGTTCGGAGGAGCCGCAGGCTCCGGCAAACAGCAGGATCGCAACAACGGCACAAACTTGGCGTTTCATGGCGGCGCCTCTCACTTGCCTCCCGCCTCCATGCTGGCAGGAAAAGCGCGGCGTGACCGGCAAATGCGGTGACGACGAGGAGGCGTCGCGAAGAACCGGCTAGTGGCCGGAGTGAACCTCGACGTCGGTGCTGGGCGGCGGAGGCGTGTAGTTGTTGCGGGCCGTCAGCAGGGCGAGCAGCGAGATGACCACAAGGAGACCGAGCGTGCTTCCCCCGAAGAGAACCAGGTTGTGGAGCGTCGTCGTCGGCTCGGGTTCGACCCAGGTGGCGGGCGCATCGGCTGTTGCCGAGCCTGCACCGAAGAACATGACGCCGGCAACGGCGACCAGAACGAAGGCAACACGGGAGGGAGTCTGCATAGCCATATCGTAGCCGCCCGTAACCTAGAGGCATGCCTGACCTCGACTTCAACCTGCCCAAGGGAGCCGCCTTCGAGTGGTTCGTCGCACGGCCGAGCGCGATCCTCGGCATCATCGTCGTCGGATTGCTGTTTCGCTGGTTCGTCCACCACACGATCGACCGCATAGTCCGTCGCGCCAGTGAGGGCAGCGTGCCCGGCGTCCTCGCCAAGAGCAAGGTCGGCGAATACCTTGCTGATCTGCGCCCTGGCATGTCCGAGCGGCGCAAACAACGCTCCATGACCATGGGCTCGCTGCTCAAGAGCATCACGACAACCTTCATCCTCGCCGTCGCGGTCCTGATGATCCTCGACCAGCTGAAGTTCAACATCGCTCCGCTGCTGGCCAGCGCAGGCATCGTCGGCGTCGCGCTCGGTTTCGGCGCGCAAAGCCTCGTCAAGGACTACCTCGCCGGCATCTTCATGATCCTCGAGGACCAGTACGGCGTCGGCGACGCGGTCGACGTCGGCGAGGCCAGTGGCACCGTCGAAGCGGTCGGCCTGCGCGTCACCCGGCTCCGCGATGTCAACGGCACAGTTTGGTATGTCCGCAACGGCGAAATCCTCCGGGTCGGTAACCAGAGCCAGAACTGGGCCCGCACCGTCCTCGACATCACCGTCGCCTACGAGTCCGACCTCGATCAGGTCCAGCAGATCCTCAAGGACGTGGCCCATACGCTGTTCGAAAATGAGGACTTCCGCGGCATCATCATCGAGGAGCCCGAGGTCTGGGGCGTCGAGCGCTTCGACAAGGACGGCGTTGTCGTCCGGGTGGTCCTCAAGACCGCTCCCCTGCAGCAGTGGCTCGTCGCTCGCACCATGCGCGAACGCGTCAAGCGCAGCTTCGACAAGGCCGGCATCCGCATCCCCACGTCCTTCCAGACCACCGCCGCGACAGATGAGGCCCCGTGACCCAACCAACGTTTTATGAGGCCATCGGCGGCCACGACACGATCAAGCTGATCGTCGACACGTTTTATGAAGGAGTCGCGACCGACGAGGTCCTGCAACCGATGTACCCCGAAGCCGATCTCGGGCCCGCCGCCCTCCGGTTCACGATGTTCCTGGAGCAGTACTGGGGCGGGCCAACGACCTACTCCGAACAACGCGGCCACCCGCGACTCCGTATGCGGCACGCACCGTTCGAGGTGACCGCCGACGCACGGGACCACTGGCTGAAGCATTTTCGCGTCGGGCTGGACAAGGCTGCCCTCCCGCCCGAGCTCGACGCCGAGTTCTGGGCTTATGTGCAGCACGCAGCGACGTTCATGGTCAACGCGGAGTGAGCTTGCGAACGCAGAGTTGGGCCATGAACCAAAGGCGAAGCATGGTCAACGCGGAGTGAGCTTGCGAACGCAGAGGGCTAGAGCGAAGCGCTGAGCTGGGCCTTCTCGTCCTCGGTGAGCTTGCGTGACTTCTGTGTCTCCATGTCGAAGCCGACCAGGGTTGCCTCGCAACTGGCGAAGACCTCATCGCCGTCGGCAATGTGCGAGCTGACCGCCATCGATGAGCTGGCGACCTTGGAGATCTGCGCCGTGATCGGCCAGGGCTTGCGACGCCATCGGATCGGACGATGGAAGTCGACCGTCAGCTTGCCCACGACGAAACTACCCGCAGCGTGCCGCTCCAAGAGTCTGGCGAAATGCAGGATGCGGGACTCCTGGAACAACTCGAACACCTTCGCCGGCGAGACGCTGCCATCGGGGCCGAGGTCGGCGCGGCGCACCTGGCCGGAATAGACAGGGCTGTCCTGAGGCTCTGCGAACCGCATGGTCAGCGAGCCGAAATCCGTAGTGACCTTAGCGAAAACCGTGTCCTCGACGCAGATCTCCTGCACGATGCGGCCATCGGCGACGGTGCTGGAGATGCGTATGGGCTTGAGGCTCAAGGTCAGCGGCAGGAGGAAATCCACATCGATCCTGGTGATGTCCGCGTCACCGGGCACGACACCGTCCGCGATGAGCTGCCCCGTCGCTTCGAGCGCAAAGTCCACGTAACGGACGTTGTTGACGTGGTTCAGCGAATCGAGGTCGGCCCAGCGCAACTGCAAGTGGAAATTGTTCACACGCCGATCCTGTCAGACCAGACCGCTGCGACTCAGACAGGTTCCTCGACAATGGCGATGACGTCGCCCTCCTGGACGATCGTGCCCTCTTCGGCGATGATCGACTGCACGGTGCCAGGACCCTCGGCGAAGACCGGGATCTCCATCTTCATCGTTTCGAGGATGGCAAGGATGTCGCCCTTTTCGACCGTGTCACCTTCATGGGCGACGATCTTCCACACATTGGCGACGATGTCGGCCCTTGCTTCATACATTGGCAGCAGAGCCATGCAGGTCGGCCTCGCGGGACAATAGAAGCAAGGCGTCCGCCATACGGCTGCGGGATTCCTCGGGAAGGATCACGTCATCGACGATACCGGCTTCAGCCGCCAAATAGGGGCGGGCGACCTGTTCGCGGCAGTCGGCTGCCAGCGAGCCGCGCAGTTCAATCGGGTTTTTCGGCGGCCGGATTCGTCGCTACGATTTCTCAGCCACGCGTGGGTCATGCTGTAAGAGCCTCGACCGTTGCGGTACCTTACTAAGCGAGCGCTTAGTGATTCGGCGCTCGAGCGAACTTTCAGAGACTGCGAAAACACAACCCATGAGGAGTACTCGTGACTGAACAGCGCACAGCGATCGTGACCGGAGCGGCCCGGGGAATCGGTGCCGCCGTTGCCAAGCGACTGGCCGAAGACGGGTTTGCCGTTGCCGTCCTGGACCTCGACGAGGCCGGTTGCGCCGACACCGTCAAGGCCATCACCGATGCCGGCGGCAAAGCGCTCGCGGTTGGCGCGGACGTCAGCGACGCCGACAGTGTCACGGCCGCCGTCGACAAGGTGGCAGCCGAGCTGGGCGCCCCGACGGTCCTCATCAACAACGCCGGAATTCTGCGCGACAACCTGCTGTTCAAGATGAGCGTCGAGGACTGGGACCTCGTCATGGGCGTGCACCTGCGTGGTTCGTTCCTCATGTCAAAGGCCACCCAGAAGTACATGACCGAAGCCAAGTACGGTCGCATCGTCAACCTGTCCAGCACCTCGGCGCTCGGCAACCGCGGCCAGGCCAACTACTCGGCCGCGAAGGCCGGCCTGCAGGGCTTCACCAAGACCCTCGCGATCGAGCTCGGCAAGTTCGGCGTGACCGCCAACGCGATCGCGCCAGGCTTCATCCAGACCGACATGACTGCCGCGACGGCCGAACGCATGAAGGTGCCGTTCGACGACTTCATCAAGTTCAGCGCCGAGCAGATCCCGGTCGCCCGTGTCGGCCAGCCCGAGGACATCGCGCATACGGCCTCGTTCCTCGTCAGCGAAGGCGCCGGGTTCGTCTCCGGACAAGTCATCTACGTCGCCGGTGGACCCAAGGCCTGACGTGTCCGACCCCCAAGGCCTCGACCTCGGTGCCCTGCGCGTCTGGATCGACGCGCAGGTGCCCGGGCTCGTCGACGGCGAGCTCAGCGCCGAGCTCATCACCGGCGGCAAGTCCAACCTGACCTACTCGGTCTCGGACGGCACGCACGAGTACGTCGTGCGCCGGCCTCCCCTGGGCCATGTGCTCGCGACTGCGCACGACATGGGCCGCGAATACACGGTCATGGCGGCCCTCGCACCGACCGAGGTTCCGGTCCCGACGATGCATGCGCTGTGCCAGGACACCGACGTCATCGGCTCGCCGTTCTACGTGATGGAGAAGGTCGCTGGCACGCCATACAGCCGCGCCGTCGATCTCGAAGTCCTCGGGAAGGCGCGCACCCGGGCGATCACCGAACGTATGGTCGACACGCTCGCGACCCTCCATGCGGTCGACTATGCCGCCGTCGGCCTTTCCGAGTTCGGCCGCCCCCAGGGCTATCTCGGCCGCCAGCTCGGGCGCTGGAAGAAACAGCTCGACTCCTCGCGCAGCCGCGACCTCCCCGGTATGGACGAGCTCATCGCCGGCCTCGACGCCACGCTCCCCACCGAGTCCGGCGCGACGATCGTCCACGGCGACTACCGCCTCGACAACCTGCTGGTCGACGACTCGGATCAGGTGACCGCGGTGCTCGACTGGGAGATGTCGACCCTCGGCGACCCGCTCACCGACGTCGCCGTACTCCTTGCCTACCAGCAGATGGGTGAGGGCGGCGGTGCGGAGAAGACCAATGTCGTGACCGACGCACCACGGGCTCCGGGCTACCTGTCTCGTGACGAAATCGTCGAGCGCTATGCGAGTGCGACCGGCCGCGATGTGAGCCACCTCGGCTTCCATCTGGGCCTGGCGTTCTTCAAGCTCTCGGTGATCCTCGAAGGAATCCACTACCGCCATGCGCACGGTCAGACCGTCGGTGCCGGATTCGATGGAATCGGAGACATGATTGCGCCCCTTATCGACGCAGGTCGTGCGGCGATTCGATAGTCTGAGGCCGTGACGGTAGAGATCCTCGAACCGCGTCGGCGGCCCACGCAGGAGCGAAGCCAGCGCAAATTCGACCAGTTACTCAAGGTTTCACGTGAGCTGCTCATCGAGGTCGGTTTCGAGTCGTTCACCTGCGAAGAAGTCGCTCATCGCGCCGAGCTCCCGATCGGGACGCTTTACCAGTTCTTCCAGAACAAATACGTCGTCGTCTGCGAGCTCGACCGGCAGGATGCGATCGCGGTCAAGGCCGAGCTTGCCGCCTTCAGCAAAGAGCTCCCCAGCCTCGACTGGCTGCGGTTCCTGGCCAAGCTGGTCGACCACATGGCCATCCTCTGGGCCAAGGATCCGTCCCGGCGCGCGGTCTGGCTCGCCGTCCAGTCGACGCCGGCCACCCGGGCGACCGCCGCGGTCATGGAACGCGAGCTCGCCGCCGAGGTCGCCTACATCCTGGGGCCTCTGACGCCCAAGACTCCTCGCGATCGCCGCAAGATCATCGCCGAGGTCATCGTGCACGTCGTCTACTCGATGCTCAATTTCTCGATCCGCGACGGCCAGTCCCACAGCGAGGCCGTCATGGAGCTCAAACGACTGCTGGGCTCCTACCTCATCGGCGCCGAAGGCACCTGGGTCCCCAAAGACGAAACGTAACCCCACCGTCCGGGTTTACCACGGTCACTGGGTTTCCCTCGACTCCACCGGGCAAATCTGCCACGGGGAGTTGAGGTTTGCCCGGCCCAGACGGTCATCCACACGTCGACGGAAAGCCCGCACGATCCACAGCCGTCGGGTCACCTGCATACGGACCCGACCCCGAGCGACGATCGTGTCGACCATGGATGACATCTTCTTCCGCCTCGCAGCAGCCAATGGCGGCTACTTCGCCCGCCACCAATTGCTCGATTCCGGTTTCACCGACGACCACCTAGCCCAGGCCATGCGCAAACAAGTCGATCGTGAGGATTCGCCACGGCACGTATGCGCCGGCCGATGCTTTCACGGCTCTGTCACCGGAAGGCAAACATCGTGTGCTGGTCCGCTCAGTTGCAGACCGGTTGGGCCATGCAGTCGCCATCAGCCATGTGTCGGCGGGGACGGAATACGAACTGGACACGTACGACGTCAACCTGGACACGGTCCACCTCACCCGGCTCGACGGCTCAAACGGCAGGCGTGAGGCAGGGGTGATCCACCACACCGGCGTCGTGGTCACCGACAGGGACCTGCGCGAGGTCGATGGCCGGCTGTATATCGAGCCGGTGCGCGCCGTCGCCGAGGCGTGCACGCTGATGTCGATCGAGTCGGGCATGGTCATGGCCAGTTCCGCGCTGCGGCTCGACCTCACCAGCAAGGACCAATTGCTCGAGATGGCTGCTCAGCTCGAGCGATGGCGCGGAATTCGCGGGACGCGAATGTCCTGCCAACTCTCTGATCGGCGGTTCGAGAGCGCCGGAGAGGTGCGTTCGTTCCACATGTTCTGGCGCTGGCACCTCCCCATGCCCGAACTCCAATATGAGGTTTCCGATTCGCTGGGTCACTTCATCGGTCGCACCGACTTTGCCTGGCCCGAATTCCGGCATGTTGGTGAATTCGATGGCTTGGTCAAGTACGGCCGGTTCAATCCCTACCCCCGTGATCCCGGGCAGGTGATCGTCGAGGAGAAGCGTCGGGAGGACTCCATACGCGGCGAAAATCTCGGCATGTCCCGATGGATCTGGGCCGAACTCAGTCGCTCGCAGCAGCGCCGAACCATGCAGATGGTCAAACAAGGCATGGAGCGGTCGCGGCGTTTGTACCTGAGGAACGCCGTCACGATTTCCCTCGGCTGACTCCCCCGGGCAAACCTCATCACCCCGTGGCAGATTTGCCCGGCGGAGTCGAGGGAAACCCAGTGACCGTGGTAAACCCGGGGCGGATCAGGGTCGGGTCATGACGACGTAGGCTGTGGCGTAGTCGCCGTCGTGGCTGAGGGACAGCTGGAACTCGACGTCGGGCAGCCTCTTGGCCACTTCGCCGTGCAGCTTGATGCGGGGCCTCCCCCAGGCGTCCGTGACGACCTCTATCAGGTGGTGAATCTGTTCGTCCATCACCGGGGGCTCGCCGTAGATCGACGCCGACCACGCCTTGATGACCGCTTCCTTGGCGGCCCACCGGACGGCAAAGTGACGGGCGGGGGTTGAACCCTTTGACCGCACGTCGCTTCGCTCGCCTGGCGTGAAAACTGTGTCGAAGCCGGTGCCGGGCTGGTCCATCTGTTCCTCGAACGAGGGGATGTGGACCAGATCGACGCCGACTCCGACGACAGTCACTTGCAGGACGTCATTTCGTACACACCGTCGGCGCTGAGTCGCGCTTCCGGATCCAGGAGCATCGCTGCTTCGCGGGCACGGACACCCTTGTCGCCGAGTCGGCGATCGGCCGGGCGCTCATACATGGCCGCGCCACCGCACATGGCTTGCGCGAGACGCATACGACCGTCGATCGCGCGTTGAAGCGAGCGAGCCTCGTAGGACTCGCGTTCGTCCGCGGGCAGGGCTTCGAGGAAGGCCTGCGGGTGGACGACGGCGATGAGTCCGGAGACGTGGCCGAAGCCGAGGCTGGTCAGCAGGCCGGCCTTGAGTCCGCCGTGGACGAGCGGCTTGCGCAACCACACGAGGTGGTCGTTCTCGGCCAGTACGTCATCGACGCAGTCCAGGCTGCGGTTGGGCGGAATGATGCCACCGCTGAGCACCTGGGTCAGGCCGATGAGCTGGAACGCGGCCGCGCCGCCCTTGGCGTGACCCGTGATCGACTTCTGCGACACGACGAACAGCGGGTTGCCCTCACTGCGGCCGAGCGCGCCGGCGAGCCGTTCGTGCAGCTCGGACTCGTTGGGGTCGTTGGCGTTGGTCGACGTGTCGTGCTTGGACACGACCGAGATGTCGTCTGCGCGAACACCCAGCTTGGCGAGGGACTTCGCGAGCTGCGATTCCGGTCCACCGCGACCGGCACTCAGGGCGCCGATTCCGGGAGCCGGGATCGACGTATGGATGCCGTCGGCGAACGAACCCGCCCAGCCGACAACACCGAGCACCGGTAGACCCATACGGGCCGCCACGTCGCCGCGGGCCAGAAGGATCGTGCCGCCACCCTGGGACTCGACGAATCCGCCGCGTCGCCGGTCGTTGGCGCGTGAGAAGTAGCGGTTCTCGATGCCCTTGGCGGTCATGGCGGCCGAGTCGGCCGTTGCCGACATGTCGGCGAAGCCCACGATGCCTTCGACACCCAGGTCGTCGAACCCACCGGCGACGACGACGTCGGCCTTGCCGAGCTTGATCTTGTCGACGCCTTCTTCGACCGAGACGGCGGTCGTGGCACACGCGGCAACCGGGTGCACCATCGCACCGTAGCCGCCGACATACGACTGCATGACGTGCGCCGCGATGACGTTGGGCAGCGCTTCCTGCAACAGGTCGTTGGGCTTGCTCTCGCCCAGCAGCGTGTTGATGTAGAGCGAGTGCATGGCTTCCATGCCGCCCATGCCGGTGCCCTGGGTGTTGGCCACCTGTGAGGGGTGGACCCAGCGCATCAGCTCGGACGGGTTGAACCCGCTGCTCAGGAACGCGTCCACGGTGCAGATGAGGTTCCAGAGCGCGACACGGTCGAGCGAGTCGACCATGTCGGCCGGGACTCCCCAGACGGTCGGATCGAATCCGGTCGGGATCTGTCCACCCACGGTGCGGGTGAGCTTCATCCGGCGCGGGACGCGGATCTCGGTGCCGGCACTGCGGGTGACCTTCCAGTCGCCGTCGTTGCCGGGCTCGATCGTCGTGTGCTCGGGATCGGACTCACGGATGGCCTTCGCTTCGGACTCGCTGGTCACGACGAACGTGAGGTCCTTGTCGAGGAACACCGAGGTCAGCAGCGGTGCGCTGTTGTCCTGCATCGAGCCGGAGTCGACGTACGTACGGACGCCGCAGGCTTCGACGACGATGTCGTGATAGCGGTCGGCGATTTCCGACTCGGGGACGAAGTCGCCCGATTCGGCGTCATACCAACCGGCCTTGGGCTCGTTCTCCCAGACGACGAGTCCCGTCGTCCAGGCGAGCTCGAGGACACCGGCGGCCGACAGCTCATCGCTGACTTCCATCTCGAAACGCGTACGCGAAGAGCCATAGGGGCCGAGCTCGCCGGCACCGACGATGACGACCATGTCTTCGGGAGTCACATCGAGCTCGTCCCAGTCCACCGAAGCCGGTTGTTCATACTGCGCCGGCGAGGCGGGGAGTGCGGGGATCGTGCCGGTCAGGTCCTCTTCCTCGACGGTCGGGAGCTCGACGTCGGCCGCGAGGGCGCGCATGTCGAGCTTGACCCCGGCGAGTCCGCCAGTGAAGTCAAGGGTGATCGGCTCGTCCCGAGCCGAGATGCGTGAGCTGACGCTGCAGGTGCTGAGCAGGGCATCGGCCATGTCTTCGGTCGACCAGGTGCGGACGCCGGCAGCTTCGACGGCGTCGACCAGCGGGTCGTTCTGACCCATGAGCCCGGTGCCGCGTACCCAGCCGATGATCGCGTGGGCGAGGCTCACACGGTCCTTCCAGCTTTCCTCGGCGTGCCACTTGGTCACGACCGCGTCGAGCGCAGCCTTGGCTTCGCCGTATGCGCCGTCGCCGCCGAACATGCCGCGGTTGGGCGAGCCGGGGAGGACGACGTGCAGGACGGCGTCGATGTCGACATCTTGGCCGTGTTCGCTCAAAGCGCCGATGAGGCGTTCGACCGACCAGAGCAGGATGCGCATGTCGATCTCGGAGCGCGAACCTGCGTCGGTCATGTCACCGGCGACCCGTCCGGCTGCGAACGGGAACAGCAGGGTCGGGGTCAGTGCCGACTTCACGACGGACTTCTGACCGCCTTGCGACTCGGACTGCTCGTTGCTGACCCAGTCGGCGAGAGCGTCGACGTCGGAGAACGACGCCATGTTGGCGGGGACGACCCAAAGGGCCGCGCCGGCGCGGGCGTTGTCGCGGTAGAGCGAGCGGTAGAACGACAGGCGTTCGTGGCTGAGACCTGAAGTCGTCGCGACGACGGTGGCGCCGCCTGCGAGGAGCTTGGCGACGATGCCGGCCGCGATCGAGCCCTTGCTGGCTCCGGTGACGACGGCGGTGTCTTCACTCCATTCGCCGGCCACATCCGTGGTGGCCTGCTTCGCGATCGAGTCGTAGCGGCTGGCAAGTTCTGCCTTGCCCTCGGTACGGGCGCGTTCGGCCCACCAGTTGGCCTGTGCGGCCACGGTGTCGCCGGCAGCGTCGAACGAGGCCGTTGCCCCGGGATCGAGCGCAGCGTCGCCGGCCCAGATGCGGGCGAGGTCTTCGCGCGCAGTGGCCCAGCGGTCGTCGATCAGGACGGCCTTGGCCGCGTCGAACGCCGGAGCGGTGAGACGGGCCCAGTCGCTGCCGAGCTCGGCCGTGACGCGCTCGAGCACGATCGCGTCGGCGTCGTCGCCGACGATTGCCTCGGCGGGCACGACGAGGTCGAGCTCGCTGAGGATGTGCCTGGCCGTCGTAGCGAGGATGCCGTCGGGTCCGGTGATCTGTCCGGTGATCTCGCCGAGTGCGGCGGCATCGACCGTGGAGTCGCCGCCGGCTGTCGCCGGAAGGTCTACCGAGACACCGCGGCGTGCTGCCACGGCCGAGACCGCGGCGTCGATGGCGGCGTCGACATCCGTGCCGGATGCGATCGCGCCGTGGTCGCCGAAGGCTCCGCCGCGAACGCTGGTGCCTTCGCGGTTGCTCATGGCGACCTCGGCTGTGACGTGCTGCGCCCAGCCGGCGCCGAGCTGCCACACGTCGGTGACGCGCTCGGCAATCGAGGCCTGGCGGCGACCCGTGGGGCCGAGCACCTTGCGCAGGACGTCGGCGATGGCTTCGCTCAGGACCGGGCCGAGCGGCTTGTAGCCGCGGCCGAGGCGGTTGACCGTGTCGGCCAACGTACGCATGTCGGCTTCGGCGGCACCGTCGATGGCGCCGAGGCCGAGCTCTCCACCGAGGTCGACGAGCAGCTGGTTGCGGCGTGAGGACACACCGTCGCACAGTGACTCGATCGAGTCGGCAGCACCGATCTGGTCGATGCGGAGCTTGGTCCACATGGCGACGAGGATCTGGGTCGCATCGGAGGCGTCGAAGGACAGGTCGGCCGGACGTGGGGCACCACTCGCGGCAACGGGTGCCGACGGAGCAGCAGCAGCGGCGGCTGCGGGAGTTGCGGGAGCTGCGGTCGCGGTTTCGGCCGCGGGCTCTTCTTCCTCGTGCGCAACGGGCTCTTCATCGGTGGAGAACACCGCGGCGCTGTCGCGTTCGAAGTTGAGGACTTCGACGTCGCCGCCGAAGCGGCCGGGGAGCTTGAGCGTCGATGTCGCGAGGTTGGCGACGGTCGGGGCTGCACCCACGCCGATCTCGATGAATCGTTCGACGTCGATTTCCGGGCCGAACAGCAGGTCCTGGGTCTCGATCCAGCGGACCGGGCTGGCGAACTGCCAGGCGAGGAGCTCGATGAGGACCGTGCGGCACAGTTCGCCGGGCTTGGCCGTCCAGGTGTCGAAGTCCGCGAGGACCGCGTTGAGCGGCTCGGACGGGACGAGGTCGGCGATCTCCTGGACGAATTGGCGCTTGAGCGAGAACGGCTTGGGCACGAGGTTCGGGATGTAGCGACCGGTCAGGATCTCGGGATCGATCTGGGCCGGCAACAGCTCTTCGAGGCGGTGACGGAAGTCCGGCACTCCGCCGCGCAAGACGGTGGAGTGGAACGGCACGTCGATGCCGGGCACGAGGACGAATGCCGCACGGCCACCGAAGGCGGCGCGCAGCTTGTTGACCTCGATCTCGAGCTGTTCGAGGCCGGCCACGGTGCCCGCGATCGCATACTGCGAACCGCGGAGGTTGTAGTTGACGATCTCGAGGAATTCACCGGTTGATTCGGCGATGCCCTCGACGAAGGGGCGAACCTTGTCGTCGTCGAGTCCGAGCTGCGAGGGACGGATCGCGGCGAGGCGGTAGTTGCTGCGTCCGGCGCTGTCGCGGGGAACGAGCGCGTGCATGACCGAGCCGCGCTGGAACACGACTTCGACGACTGCCTCGAGCGGGATGACGCCGGAGACGGCGGCGAGCGCGTTGTACTCGCCCACCGAGTGGCCGGCGAGCATCGAGCCCTCGACGAAGTTGCCGGACTCACGAAGCTCAGCCATCTGTGCGGCGCCGAGCGTCGCCATGGCGGCCTGGGTGAACTGCGTCAGGAACAGCACGCCGTCGGGGTGACTGTGGGTCACGCCGTTGGCCTTGAGGACGGTCGGGTTGTCGCGGACGACGGTCAGGATCGAGAAGCCGAGAGCCTTGCGGGTGTGCGCGTCGGCACGGTCCCAGACGTCACGGGCGCCCTTCGAGCGGCCATAGGCAGCCATGCCCATGCCCTTGCTCTGGATGCCCTGACCGGGGAACGCGTATGCCGTGCGAGGCGCTTCGAGCCGCGCGGAGGCGGACATGACGACTTCGCCATCGGCGCGGCATGTGATGTCGACGATTTCGGCGCCGTCATCGAGAGCGACCCGGTCGGCGCGGATGTCGACCTTGGCTCCCGGTGTGAGCGGTGCGAGGAATCGCGTCGTCCAGCCGGTGATGCGGCGATACGCGACCGTCTGCTGGGCAGCGGCCGAGAGCCACATGCCGTGCGCGATCGGATCGCCGAGGCCGGCGAGGCGCGCGGCCGCGGTGCTCGTGTGGATGGGGTTGTGGTCGCCCGACACGTTGGCGAAGGCCCTCATGTCGGTCGGAGCCGTGACGCTGACGTTGGCACGCGAGCGGCGCGGCGTGTCGGCGAGTTCCGCACCGGCGGCACCACCGGCGCGCTGTGGATCATCGAGGGCCTCGACGCCGCTGCGGCCGCGGATGGCGAACCGTTCGGTCAGCGTGGCCAAGGCCGTGCTGCCTTCGGTGACGGCGACCTCGACGGTGACGACGCGGCCGACTTCGGTTTCGGACACCGATGCGACGTGGGCGCCGATCGTCAGGGTCGACGCTTCGGTCGGGAGCGGCGCGATGAGGTGGATCGCGTGGTCCAAGTGGACGAGGTCGAGCATGCCTTCGATGACGGGCGTGCCGTCGGCAGCCTTGACGTCGCCGAGCGTGGCGAAGACCGCAGGCCAGGACAAACCGACCAAGACGTCAGGAACGGCGTGCCTGGGCTTGTCGGTGCCACGAGCGGTCGTGACTCCCTGGTGATCGGCGATCAGGTCGGTGTTCCAGTCGGCGATCAACGTTGCGACGCCGTCGGTGACCTGGGGCAGCGATCCGCCGGCTGCACCGGACAGGAGTCCTGTCATGGCGTCGGTTGCCGCATCCGTCGACACGATGGGAGCGCCGCCGGTGGCGACGGCTGTGCCCAGATCGATCGTGAGCGAGAGGACCTTCTTCGAAGGCGCTGCGGCCAACGGCACCGTGAGGACAGCGATGTTGTCCTCGGCGATGGTGACGGCTGCGCCGGTCTCCGGGTGCTCGGCGAGGTTGTCCTCGACGATGACCCAGTCGGTGCCGAGTCGGTGTATGGGGTTGCGGGTCATACGGCCGGCCCACATGACATCGGGCGAACCGAGGACTAGGGAGAGCGAGTCTCCGGCGCCTTCGACGCGGCGACGGCCCGAGACACGCAGCGGCGCATCGCCCGAGGCGAGCAGGCCGTCTACGGTCACGTCTTCGAAACGCTGCAGGAGGTCGGCGACGGGTTCGTCGACGCGCTCGATGCCGGCGACGGAGACAGGTCCGGGGATGATGCAGACCTCATCGGCGCCGAAACGCTCGTCATGGGCTTGCCACAGCGAGTCCGAACGCCACCAACGGCGTACGTCGCCGTCGAGGACGGGTACGAAGTTGACCGGCTTGCCGATGGTGCGGCACTGGTCGATGAAGAACGGGATGTCGGCCGGGTGCAGCACGACAACGTTGGCGTGGGGGTATGTCTCGACCAGCAGACGGACCGCTGCCGAGGCGTCGTCGAGGGCGGCGTCGGCGGCGAACAGCGTCGGGATGGCGCCACGGTCGGCGGCGTTGAGGCGTGCTTCGGCGCGGTGGATCATCTCGCTGAAGCGGTCGCGCCAGGTGTCGGCCTCCCAGGAGGCGCCCGCGGTCGGTGCGGCGAGCTCGACATAGCGCTCGAGCCATGCTGCGTAAGTCATGGTCTCGACGTCGCCGAAGTAGGGCTTGGCCGTGGCATTGAGTGCAGCGATGATCTCATCGCGGCGTTCGGCGACCGCGTCGGCATCGCCGGCGACGTCGTCGAGGAGTCGACCGCAACGCGAAGCGGTGTTGTCGATCTCGTGGATGTCGGCGCCGAGCTGGCTGCGGCCCGAAGCCATGCCGCCGGTCGAGGTGCCCGCGGGGATCCAGTCAGGGGTGCCGGGAGTGTCGACGAGCAGCTGCTTGACCACCGGAGCGGTGGTGGCTTCGAGGGTGGCCATGGCGGCCGTACCGACGAGGATGCCGTCCAGCGGCATCGAGGGGTAGCCGAACTTCTGCGCCCAGCTGCCGTTGAGGTAGCTCGCGGCGATCTCGGGTGTACCGATGCCGCCACCGACACACACGACGACGTTGTCGCATTCGCGCAGGTCGCCGTAGGTGGCGATGAGGAGTTCGTCGAGGTCTTCCCAGGAGTGGTGTCCGCCGGCCTTGCCGCCTTCGATCTGGACGATGATCGGCGTCGGGCTGACTTCCTTGGCGATCTTGATGACCGCCTTGATCTGCTTGAGCGTGCCGGGCTTGAACACGACGTGGTTGATATCCGCTTCGCGAAGCTCGGCAATGAGGGCAACTGCGTCGTCGAATTCGGGGATGCCCGCTGTGACGATCACACCGTCGATAGCGGCACCGGCCGCGCGGGCGCGCTGCACCAGTCGCTTGTTGCCGATCTGGAGCTTCCACAGGTACGGGTCGAGGAAGAGGGTGTTGAACTGGAAGGTGCGGCCCGGCTCGAGGAGGTCGGCCATCTCGTCCATACGGTCGTTGAAGATGTCTTCGGTGACCTGTCCGCCACCGGCGAGCTCGGCCCAGAAGCCGGCGTTGGCCGCGGCGGCGACGATCTTGGCGTCGACGGTCGTGGGTGTCATGCCGGCGAGCAGGACCGGGGACCGGCCGGTGAGCTTGGTGAAGCGGGTTTCGACGTTGAGGCGGCCGTCGGGCAGGGCCACGACCTTGGGCGCGTAGGTGGACCAGGGCTGCTTGCGGCGGGGAGCCGCGCCGGCGCTGGTGAGCTCACGGTGACCACGGCGGGTCGTGGTGGCGATGGCGACGGCTCCGCGTCCGCGGAGCTCCTTCGCCGACAGGCGGGCGACGAGCTCGGCCGGCCCGAGGTCGAGGACCCAGGAGGCGCCGGCGTCGACCGCGGAGTCGAGGGCTTCGACCCAGTCGACCGGATCGACGATGGACTTCATCGTGAGGCTGCGGGCGCGATCGGCGTCGATGCCGCAGCGGGCCGCCCATTCGCCGACGAGATCGGCGGCTTCGGTCATGAGGGGGTGGTGGAATGCCATCTGGGCGTTGAGGACTTCGAAGACGGGCGCGAACGGCGCACCGCCGCGGACCTTGCGGTCGAGCTCGGCCTTGTCGGCGGCCGCGATCTCTTCGCACTTGGCCTGTACGGCGCGAATGTCTTCGGGCGAGCCGGACACGACGACGGAATGTCGGCCGTTGCGGATGCCGATGACCGCCGTGTTGGATTCGGGGAGGCTCGCGAGGATCTCGGTGATCCGTTCGGGCGTCACGTTGGAGATGCTGAGCATCGTCTCGCCCATGAGGTTGCGGCGGCGGGCGACGATCGTGGAGGCGGCGCCGAACATACGGGCGACGGCCAGGATCTCGGCGTCGTCGACGCCCTCGGCGGCGGCCTTGGCGAAGTGGCCCTGCGAGTGCGCGATGACGGCGACGGGGGCGGTCAGTCGCGTGTCGATGCCCTGGCGACGCAAGGCGCGCAGACCTGCCAGCTGGGTAAGGAGGATGCCGGGTCCGGACACGGCCGGGAACGCGAGTGCTCTGGCGTCCGGGATGTCAGCGGCGTCGGTGTCCTCTGCGGAGGCGGCGATGGCCAACCTGTTTGCCCAGGTCACGGGGTCAAAGGTGAAGTCGACGCGGGCGAATTCGGCCGCGACGGGTGCGAGGATCTTGCCCGATTCCTCGAGGAGTTCGGTCATGTCGCCCTCTAGCGCGAAGTCGCGCACCAGGTCAGCGAACGGTTCGAGCCAAGGAGTGCCCTGACCGCCAAAGGCGAGCGCATACAGCTCACCGCCGTTGAGGCGGTCTACGAGAGTTGTGCGGCGTTCGGTCGACGGGGCGAGCGGAGCCAGAGGTTCGATCGTGGTCACAGGTGAATCCCTACTTTGTATGGACACCGATCAGTCTCGACCGGTTGGGCATACAACTATTGTGACACACAAATCTGAGGTTTCCCTCATGTTTTATGTGAGGTTTTCCTCAACTCTTTCAACACCTCTGGATAACCAGCAGCAACACGGGCGAACCGTGATCCATCTCACACCCGGTAACCACCCTGCAACGACTTCCTCGCGGGTCCGTTTCAGTGCACGTCCGCAGACCTCGCCGACCTTCTGGTCTTTCTCCTCATCCCCTCGCGGCCATTCGCCGATAGTCTTTGCACAGGGGGAAACATGGAGATCGAGACCAGACACCTGCGACTGGTCAAAGCAGTCGCGGACGAAGGCAGCATCACGCGCGCCGCGAGCGTGCTGGGCACGACCCAGCCGGCTCTCACCCGGCAATTGCGACGCGTGGAAGAAAACCTCGGTGGTCCCTTGTTCGAACGCTCACGCACCGGTGTCGTCCAGACACCCCTGGGCAGACTCGTGGTGGGCCGGGCAACCGCGGTCCTTTCCGTCATCGACTCCCTGCAGGCCGATATGGCGACCGGCGCCGTGTTGGCCCCTCCGACCCAGGTGCGGGTCGGGGTCAAGTTCGGCAATGCCCTCGTGGGGCTGATGCGTGGCTTGCGTTCGGTGTTGCCGAGCACCGAGATCGTGACCGACAGCGAAACCCGGATCGACGGACTCATCGACCTCGTCAGCTCCAGCAGACTCGACTTCGCCGTGATCCACGAATTCGTCGGGCACGAGATCAAGCTGGGCGGACGGCTGCTCGCGAGCCCGGTCGGTTGCGAACCAGCGTTCGTCCTGATGGCCGCAGATCACCCGATGGCCGACCTCGAGGAGGTGAGCCTGGCCGACCTGGCCAACGAGAAGTGGCTGCTCTCCCCGCTCGACGTCGACCGTGAGGCCGACTGCATGACCCGCATTTGTTACGAGGCCGGCTTTTCACCGAAGATCGGCCACTACCTCAGTGATGGCCTGAGCGTTGAGCTCATTAGAGCGGGCGAGGCGATAGCCCTGAGCACTCCGACCAACCGCGACTCCGGCATGGTCCTGAAACCGCTCGTCGGATCCCCCATGCGGGTACGACGCCTCCTCCTCACCCAGCAGGACAACCCGTTCGCCTCGCACCTGGAAAAGCTGGCCCGATTCACCGCGGACGTGCTGACCGAGACACTCGAGCGTCAACCGGTCTACAACGCCTGGCGTGATCGCCACGGGCCCTTCCCGGTCGGCCCGGTGTCCCGCCGCTGAAAGACCCATGCTCCATGCCCCGGCGGAATGGTCAGATGGCATGAACAGCCCCTCGGAATGTGACTAGCGTCACGTCGTACTGCCAACCGAGAGGACATCTCATGAAGAAGCTCGTCGCCATCGCAGGAGGAACCCTGCTTGTGGCTGGGCTGGGCGTCACCGCGCCCTCCATCAGTTCTGCGGCCACCACCGAGTCCAGTGGCGATCCCACTGCGGCCGCCAAGGAATACATTCAGGAAAATCCGTCGAAGATCCGTGGATCGGCCGATGACGCATACGCCGTCACCGACACCATCACCGCCAAGAGCGGCGAGTCCCATGTGCGGTTCACCCGCACGTACAACGGGCTCCCGGTGCTCGGCGGAAACCTCGTGGTCCACCTGAGCGCCGCCGAAAAGGCGACAGGCCTCTCTCTCACCCAGGAAAAGACGATCAAGGCGTCGACGACTCCCGCAGTGGAGAAGGGGCAAGCAGCCGACAAGGCGCGAGGCGAGTTCGATGGCAAGAGCGTCGGCAAGGCCGGCAACCCGATCCTGGTCATCGACGCGCGGCAAGGCACCCCCGTCCTCGCGTGGAAGACGACTGTCACCGGAGTCCAGTCGGACGGACAGACACCCAGTCGCCAGATCGTCGTGACCGATGCAAAGACCGGCAAGGTTCGCAGCGCTGCGGAGACCATCCTGACGCCGATTCGCGTCGGTCAGGCCACCCGGCAGGCTGCGCCCAAGGCGCCCCGGCCGACAGTGGCAGCAACCGGCTCCGGCAGCGGCATCTTCGTCGGAACGGTCTCACTCAGCTCGACGCTGAGCGGAAGTACCTACTCCCTGCTCGACGCCACCCACGGCGGCAACCGCACCTGCGACATCAAGAACAAGACGTCTGGCACCTGCACGACGTTCGCCGGCACCGACAACTCGTGGGGCACGGGTTTGCAAAGCAACCGTGAGTCCGCGGGCGTCGACGCCCACTATGGCGCCGCCAAGACATTCGACTACTTCAAGACGAAGTTCGCCCGCAGCGGCATCTTCAACAACGGCGCGGGTGTGCCCTCGCGTGTCCACTTCGGCAACAGCTACGTCAACGCGTTCTGGGACGGTTCGCAGATGACGTATGGCGATGGCTCGGGCAACCAGTCCCCGCTGGTGGAGCTCGACGTGGCCGGACATGAGATGTCACACGGCATCACCGAGAACACCGCTGGCCTGGACTACTCCGGCGATGCGGGCGGCCTGAACGAGGCCACCAGCGACATCTTTGGCACGATGGTCGAGTTCTACGCCAACAACCCGTCCGACACCCCGGACTTCCTGATCGGCGAAGAGATCAACATCAACGGCGACGGCACCCCGCTTCGCTACATGGACAAGCCGAGCAAGGACGGTGGCTCTTATGACTGCTGGAACTCCAGCGTCCCGAGCTCCGACCCGCACTACTCATCGGGAGTGGGCAACCACTTCTTCTACCTGCTGTCCAATGGCAGCGGTTCGAGTGCCTATGGCAACAGCCCGACCTGCAACGGTTCGACGGTCACCGGCATCGGCCGGGACAAGGCTGCGGCGATTTGGTACAAAGCCCTGTCGGAGTACATGACCAGCAACGAGACGTACCGATGGGCGCGCCTCGACACGATCAGTGCCGCCACTGCCTTGTACGGCTCAACCAGCCCGGAGGTCGCCGCGGTCAAGGCCGCGTGGTCCGCGGTCTCGGTGAACTGACACCAAGAAACAGCCGTGGCCCCGTGGAGTGATTCCACGGG
>JALYQD010000133.1 GCA_030856025.1 Actinomycetota bacterium | reverse complement strand
TGCCGTCGATGTCCATCCTCGGTCCGAGCCAATGCCTCGACGGGGCAGATCGAAAGAGATAAGGTTGTCTTATGACCCTTCTGGCCGAGTATCGCGATGCGCGACGCGACGAGGACGTCGCGCGGCTGCGTCGTATCATCTCGTTGCGTGCGATGGTCGCTATGGGGATGACCCAGCGGCAGATCGGCGATGCGTTGGGCATCTCGCAGCCGGCGGTCAGCCAGCAGCTACGGCACGCCCCCGATCTCGACGGTGTTCATCCCGAGGCGCTAAAGGAGGCGGCTGGGCCCGTGCTCAAGGCGTTGGCCGCGGACCATGGCTACCGGCAGTTGGCAGTGTTCGGCTCGGTCGCGCGCGGCGAGGCGCGTCAGGACTCCGACATCGACCTCCTCGTGGACGCGCCAGCCGGCACTTCGTCCTTCGCGTTCATCAGGTTCAAGCAGCTGATCGAGCAGGTCCTCGGCCGCGAGATTGACCTGATCGCGTACGGCGGCCTCAAGCCGGAGATGGACGATGACATCCGGCGTGACGCGGTGCTGTTGTGATGGATCGCAAGGCTTCTAAGGAGCTGCCGCACATCGAGGGCTGGCTCGCCCGCGCCACCGAGATCGTCACGCGTGGTAAGGACGCCTACCTGGCGGATGACCTCCTGCAGGAGGCCGGAGACTCACTGATGATGAAACTCGGCGAGGCCGCGAACCGGTTGTCGCGGCTCGATGTGCTCGCCCCCGAGGGCATTGAGTGGACATTTGGCAGTTGCCAACCGGAACTTCATCATCCACCAGTACGACCAGATCAACCGCGAACTCACCTGGCTGACGTTGTCGGTTGATCTATCGGCCTGGCAGAAGTCGCTCACGCCGCTTGTCGACGAGGCTCGGGCCGCGCTGGTCACAGACGCCGGGTAGCCGTCCCGGCTCAGAAGCCGATATCTGGACCGGGCCCTGGATCGGCGAGAGAAGGTTGGAGTGGGCTCGCGCCGCCAGCGAGTGACGGACGCCAAGCGGTCGTGCTTGGCGAGGTGCCGCGGGTCGACGTAAGGCTCGTACTTGGCGGCCTCCAACACCGATATAATGAAACTGCAAAAGAGGAACCGAATCATGGAGTTCTATTGGCAGCACCCGTTCGTGGACGAACTCGCCCCCGTTCCCGCGATGGCTCGCGTCAACGACAACGCCGTCTGGGAGCGGTACACATACGACCCGGACCAGTGGGTCCCGTGGCCGCAGGGCGAGGGCGACGTGAAGTTCTCCGGCGACTGGGATTACTGCACCGAGGAGGACGTCACCAAGATCATCACGGGCTACGCCGAGTACAACACGACGGAACCGGAGGACACCGATGCGGCCGATGAGTCCATTGAAATCGGCGCCGACGGTGAGTCGTGCGTTGTCACTCGGATTGACCGGACTGGTCTCGAACTGACGGTGCACGAGACCCAGCTCCGAGACGTTCCCGATTGACGCGCTCGGTCCGAGCTGAGCGAACCGTCCGGCGTCTCGCTCAGTGCGCGGCTTCCTGACGCGCTCCGCGCTGACGTCCTACTGGAAGGCCATTCGACTACCCTGAACCGGTGAGAACTCTGACGCGGTCGGCGCTCGGCGCAGCCATCGTCGGCGGCATCGTTTTGCTCACGTACGTCCAACTCCGCGCGCATGTGTGGTCTGGCGACCAGCTTGACGGTTGGGAACTCGGCGGGGCGTTTGGCGCGGCAGCCGGGTTCCAAGCTGCTCGCGATCAGTCAGCACCGCGGAGTGCCCGATCCTGGCTACTTTGGTTGCTGGACAAGGCCGGAATCGGCATCTCGTGGGTCGGTTTTCTGTACCTTCTTCAGCTCGGGTTCAACCTGTTGGGTGGCGGGCCGGGGATGACTCAAACCGAGATGGTACTTGCGGCCGGCGCCTTGATTGCCGCTGGTTCGTACCTCATCCCAGTCTGGACATTCGGTCACCGATTTCGATTCGTGCAGGACGAAGAGCGCGAGGACCGACTGGCCGAGGCACGGCGCCAGGCCCGGGAGAACGTCGAGCAGTTCACCAAGGACTTGAAGCGCTCAGCCGTCGAGTCGCACGCCGATGATTCAAGCGTCGCTTCGTGAACAACGCACCGTTTGACAGTCGTATGAGTTAGAAGATCTTGCCCGGGTTGAGGATGCCCGCCGGGTCGAGGGCCTTCTTGATGTCGCGGTGCACACGCAGGCTGAGCTCACCGATCTCGGTGCTGAGCAGTTCGCGTTTGAGCAGGCCGACGCCGTGTTCGCCGGTGATCGTGCCGCCGAGCTCGAGGCCGAGCAGCATGACCTCGTCGAACGCCGTATGCGCCCGCTTGGCCTGATCATCGTCGGCGCCATCGAAGACCACCGTGGGGTGGAAATTGCCGTCGCCGGCATGGCCGACGATGCCGATGGTCAAGCTGTGCCTGAGCGCAATCTTCTCGATCCCGGCCACCAGGTCGGCGAGTCGATCGCGGGGCACGCATACGTCGTCGACCATCGTGGTGCCCAGGGACTCGAATGCGGTCAACGCCTCGCGACGGGCCGCCAGCAGGGCCTCGGCCTCCTGATCGGATGCGGCGACAACGACGTCAACCGCACCGGCGTCGCGCAGTATGGCGCCGATGGCGTCGATGTCGGCTTCGCCTGCGGCACCCCCGGAATCGGACTGGGCCAGGATCACGGCGTCGACATCGTCGCCGAACCCGAGATGGAATTTGTCGTTGACGACCTTGACGCTTGTCCGGTCCATGAACTCCAGCAGGCTCGGCACCACACCGGAAGCGACGATCGCCGAGACGGCGCGCGCCGCGTCGTTGGCATCGACAAATGTGGCGGCCAGGGTCTTCGGACGTTCGGCCGCGCCCCGCAGTCGTAGCGTCGCTTCGGTGATTATCCCCAGCGTGCCCTCCGAACCGACAAAGAGTCGTGCCAGGTCGTAGCCGGCCACACCCTTCACCGTCGTACGGCCCGTGCGCAGGATCTCGCCGGAGGCCAGCACGACTTCGAGGCCGAGCACGTAGTCGGTGGTCACCCCATACTTCACGCAGCACAGGCCGCCCGAATTCGTGGACAGGTTCCCGCCGATCGTGCAGAACTCCTTGCTGCTCGGATCGGGTGGATAGAACAGACCCTGCTCGGCGACCGCTCGTGCCAACACCGCGTTGAACACCCCGGGCTGGGTGACGACGAAGCGGTTGGCCCGGTCGATATGGACGATCTGGTCCATCGCCTCGAGGCTCACGATGAAACATCGGTCGATCGCGTTGGCGCCTCCAGAGAGTCCGCTGCGTGCGCCCTGAGGCACGACCGGCACACCGTATCGGCTTGCGACCTCCATGGTGGCTGCGACTTCGGCGGTGGATCGGGCCCGTATGACCGCCAGCGGCATGCCGGCGTCGCAGAACATGGCGCGATCGGTGCGATACGACTCCATCAGGTCGGCGTCCGTGACCAGGCTCTGCGCGGGCAGGCGTTCGCGAAGCGCGGCCAATGCCGGGGACTCACTGAATGCGGTCATGGTCTACGCGTTCTTGATGGCGTCTTCGAGCGCCCCGAGGATGAGCTTGACCGATGATGAGTTGGCGTTGGGACCCATGAGGCCAATGCGCCAGACCGTCGCGGAGAACTCTCCGACACCTCCGCCGATCTCGATGTCGTAGTTGCGGAGCAGGAACTGACGGACTCGAGCCGAGTCGATGCCGTCTGGCACCTTGACCGTGGTCAGCTGAGGCAGCCGGTAACCTTCCGCGGCGAAGAGCTCGAGTCCCATTGCCTGCAGCCCGGACTGGAGCTCGGTGCCTGCGGATCGGTGACGTTCCCAGGCGTTTTCGAGGCCTTCGGCGAGGACGCGTTCGAGTCCGGCTTCGAGGCTGGCAATCATGGCGACCGGGGCGGTGTGGTGATAGGTCCGGCTGCCGCCGCTGTCGCCTACATAGCCACCCAGCAGGCCAAGATCGAGGTACCACGACCGTGGGCGCTCAACCCGGCGTTCGAAGGCGCGATCGGAAATCGTGAAGGGCGCGAGGCCGGGTGCGACGCCGAGGCACTTCTGGGTCCCGGCATAACCGACGTCGATTCCCCAGTCGTCGGCGCGCAGCTCGCTGCCGCCGATCGACGTCACCGCATCGGTGATCAGCAGGGCATCCTTCTTGAGCGCACCCAGAGCCTTGATGTCCGACAGCACGCCTGTCGATGTCTCGGCATGCACCGCGGCGATGATCTGAGGATTGGAATGGGCGTCGGCGACTCGCTCGGGGTCGATGGGCTGCCCGTAGTCGTGGTCGACGCGCACCACGGTGGCGCCGCACCGCGCTGCCACATCGCACATCCGTTCGCCGAAGAGGCCGTTGACGGCGATGACGGCCACGTCGCCGTCGGAAACGGTGTTGACGAAGGCGGCCTCCATACCCAGCGAGCCCGTACCGCTAAGCGGGAGGGTGCGCGCATTGGTCGTTCCCCACGCCCGTCGGAGGCCCTCGCACGTGTTGTCGAGGCGCTGAATGAAGTCCGGATCCAGGTGGCCGAGCAGGGGATAGCCGAGCGCGACCGTGGCTTCGGGGTATGCGTTGGTCGGTCCGGGGCCGAACAGGTGTCGGCTTGGCAGAATCTGTGGCATGGCGTCTTCCCTTGCGATCGGCGGCAACTCAACACAACCATAGGTGGAAGAGCGGCGACAGATGCCGGTCAGTGAGTCTGCACAAGCGCCTCGAGAACGAGCTCGGCGACCAGTGCAGGTTCCTCACTGGCGGTGAGGAAGCTCTGGCCGGGGATCGTGATCACGGTGATACCGGGGCGTGCTTCGAGTGTGCTCCGTTCCTCGTCGGTGATCCCGCCATCTCCGCTTTCGCCGTGAACCACCCAGGCAGGCACATCGGCCTCACGCAATCGTGACGCGACAGAACCGTGGCGGTCCAGGTACTGCAGATAGCCGCGGATTGCCCGGCGCATGAATCGCGGGTCGTTCTTGCGAAACTCGGCGACGAGTTCATCGCAGCGTTCGGGGGACAGCGGACTCCCTTTCATCGCGCCGCCGACGAGCTTGAGC
>JALYQD010000128.1 GCA_030856025.1 Actinomycetota bacterium | reverse complement strand
CGCCGCAACGGCGGCGCATGGATCGGCTGGCACGGAGCGGCCGATGAGAAGATCCCGCCGTTCCAGCACGACGGCATCGAGCTCGTCCCGGTCCATCTGACCGCCGCGGAGATCGAGGAGTACTACGAGGGTTTCTCCAACGCCACCCTGTGGCCGCTCTATCACGATGTCGTCGCCCATCCGGAGTTCCACCGCGAATGGTGGGACGCCTACGTCAGGGTCAACAAGCGCTTTGCCGAACGCGCCGCGAAGGCCGCTGCCCGCAACGCCGTCGTCTGGGTGCAGGACTACCAGCTCCAGCTCGTGCCCAAGATGTTGCGCGAGCTCCGGCCCGATCTGCGCATCGGCTTCTTCCTGCACATCCCGTTCCCACCGACCGAACTGTTCCAGCAGCTCCCCTGGCGCCGGCAGATCCTCGAGGGACTGCTCGGTGCGGACCTCGTCGGCTTCCAGCTGCCGGGGGCGGCCCAGAACTTCGTCCGCCTCGTACGCCAGCGCGTCGGGCACAAGACGCACCGCGACATGGTCTATCTCCCCGACGGCCGGTCCGTCCTCGCCAAGGCCTACCCCATCTCGATCGACGCCGCCGACTTCGAGGCGTTGGCGCGCAAGCCGGAGATCACGGCCCGGGCCGAGGACATCAGGCGCAGTCTGGGCAATCCCAAACACGTGTTGCTCGGCATCGACCGGCTCGACTACACCAAGGGCCTTCGCCAGCGACTGCGTGCCTTCGGCGAGCTCATCGCCGACGGCTCGATCGACGTCAACGAGGCCGTGTTCATCCAGGTCGCGACGCCGTCACGTGAACGCGTCGACCAGTACCGGATCCTGCGCGACGACATCGACCGCCTCGTCGGTCGCATCAACGGTGACGTCGGCAAGATCGGCCAGCAACCCATCACCTACCTGCACGCGTCATACCCGCGCAGCGAGATGGCCGCGCTCTATCGCGCCGCCGACGTCATGGTCGTCACGCCCCTGCGCGACGGCATGAACCTCGTGGCCAAGGAGTATGTCGCCTGCCGCTATGACGACCAGGGGGCTCTTGTGCTGTCGGAGTTTGCCGGTGCGGCCGCCGAGCTCAAGCAGGCCTACCAAGTCAATCCCTATGACATCAACGGCACGAAGGCCGCCTTGTTGCAGGCCATGCGCGCGAGCGACCGGGACAACTCACGCCGGATGAAGGCGATGCGCAAACAGGTGACCGACAACGACATCGACCGCTGGGCGAGCAACTTCCTCGATGAGCTCATCGAGGACCGCGATCTCCACGAGAAGCGGTTGCGCCCCGTCTGACGCTCGCGAGAGAGTTTGTTCCACCCGCGAGAGAGTTTGTCCCACCCGCGAGAGAGTTTGTCCCAGACAAAGTCTCTCGCGACCGGGACAAAGTCTCTCGCGAGCAGGGCAGGTTAGGTTGGGAACATGACGGTCTTCAAGAGTCAGTGGTACGAAACGCCCGACCTCCCTGGCAACCATGTCAAGCTCGTCCAGCTGCACCGACACCATGCTGCCGGCGTCCTTGCGGCGGCTGATGACGACGAGGTGTTCCAGTGGCTCCGCTATGAGCGCCCTACCACCCTCGCCGAGGCCAGGGCCATCGTCGACGACTATGAGGACGACCCGAAACGATTCGCCTGGGCTCAGATCGACCAGCAATCCAACGAGCTGGCCGGGCTGACGACCTACTACGACGTCGATCCCGACCAGCGCACCGTCGCGATCGGGCACACTTGGCTCGGCAAGAAGTACTGGCGCACGCCGGTCAACACCGAAGCCAAGCTGCTGCTCCTGACCCGCGCATTCGACGTCCTCGGCTGTGTCCGCGTCGTGTGGCACACCGACAACATGAACGAGCGCAGCCAGGCGGCGATCGAGCGGCTCGGCGGCAAGCGCGAAGGCGCCATGCGCAAACACCACCAGCGGGCCGACGGCAGTTGGCGCGACACGGTCACGTTCTCGATGCTCGACGACGAATGGCCCGCGGCGAAGAAGGCCCTCGAGAAGCGGCTCGCCGAAGACTAGGCGCTGTTGACCAGTGCTACGAACCGGTGAGCGAATGTATGCGCATCGCCGGGCCAGCGCGCCGACAAGTAGTTGCCGTCGCGGACCGTGAAGCCCCGGTCGGTATGGCGAGCCGAGTCGCGCCGAGCCAGCAGTGGACCGGCGTCGAAGTCCGAGGATGAGGCCAGCGCCGACACGACTTCGTCCTGAACGGTCTGCGGATAGGTCCGGTAGTAGTCGCCCAGCCGCAGCCGGGTGAGCTGCCAGCCGCTCAGCTCGAGCGACTTGGTCAGCGCGGTCGTCCGTCGGCCGTGCAAGACCGACTTCCCGGTCGCCGGGTCGATCGCGCGTGCCAGCAGCACCACGCCATGGCAGATCGCCCCGACCGGCAACCCACGGGTCATCGCGTCGGCCGCGATGGCCTGCGCGGCTTCGGACTCGAGCAGCGTCTTCACGCCCTTGTCGTGTCCACCGGGGAGGAGCAGACCGTCATCTGGGCCGAGCGCGACTTCGGCGTACGACATCGGCGCGCGAAACTCCGGCGACGCGGCCATCGCGCGGTAGGCCTCGAGCGAGTCGGACTTGGTCATGAGCACCGGATCGAGGACGGAGAACCCGCCGGTCACGAGTCGTTCGTCCGCCGCCGCGACCCGGCCATCCGGCGTCGCGAAGCGCACTTCGATCCCGGCCTCGACGAGAGCCCGCCAAGGCACGGCGGCCTCGGTCGGGTCGAATCCGGTCGACGGCAGCAGGGTGAGGATCATGCGGTGATTTTAGTGGCTTGGCCGAGCCTGCCACGAAAGATCAGCGCCAACAGCAATGCCAGCCCGGCAGCGGTCACGGTCACGCCGAAGGCGGGCGTGTGCCCACTGTGGTCGGCGAGCCGGCCGGCGACCGAGGAGCCAAGCGCATACCCGACGCCGGTCGCCCCGGCGAGCATCGTCATCGCGGCGCCGACCCGGGCCGGCGGGACGATGTGGCCGGCGAGTGCGAAGTTGCTGATCATGTAGGGCGCCACGGCGAAGCCGAGAAGCATGACCACGGCGATGAGCGAGGCGATCGTGTCGACGAGCAGCAGCGGGGAAGAGAGGAGGAAAAGCCCGAGAGCGGCGGCAAGTGCCCGTTTGTCGTAGCCGATGTGTTCGGGCAGACCCGCGACGGCGAGTCCGGCGATCACGCTGCCGATGCCGAGGGTGGCGTGTATGAGGCCGGCGAGGCCGGGCTGTCCTTCGGCCGTGGCGAGGACCGCAGCGCCGGTCTGGGTGCCTCCAAAGATCATGCCCACGAAGAACTGGGCGAACACCAGCACGCCGAAGACAACCGTGAAGAGCGCACCCGACGCATCGTGTTCCTTGCCCTGTTGATGAGTGAGCTCGGCAGTCGGGTGCAGCGCGAACCACGAACCGAATCCGGCCAGGATGATGGCACCGACGACGAGCGCGCCACCGGGGTCGGCCAAGACCGCCAAGGCTCCTACCAGCGCCGGGCCGAGGACGAAGGATGCCTCGTCGGCGGCACCCTCATACGAGAACGCGGCGTCGATGAGCCGCCGTTGGTCGTCGGCGTCGCGGGTGATGGGTTGCCACCTGACCCTCGCCAGCGGCCCCACCTGCGGCATGGCGAACCCGGTGAGAGCCGACACCACGATCGCGGCGACGGCATCGGTTTGGGAAGCGACGACAATCCCCACGAGCCCGCAGGCACCGGCGAGCGACTGGACGAGGACGACGGGGCGCTGGCCGATACGGTCGGCGAGATTGCCGGCGAGCGGGGCGCCGATGGCGTTGGCAATAGCAAGGGCACCGGCCGCGGCGCCGCCCAGTGCATACCGGCCGGTCGTGTGGCTGACGAGGATGAGGGTGCCCATCTGGCTCATCGCGAGCGGAATCCGCCCGAGGAAGGCTACGACGATGTAGGCGGGTCCGGCTATCCGCATGAGCTCGCGGTATGAGGCAATGGCTGACACTTCGGATGGAGTCTAGCGGGCCAGATAGGGTCGAGTTGTGCCAATCACACGCGCGCGTCACGCCACCTTCGCGTTCTTCGTGCTCAACGGATTCAGCCTCGGCATGTGGGTCGTCAATATCCCCGAGATCCGCGATCGCACCGGCATCAGCACGACCACCTTGGGCTACCTCCTCCTCCTCATCGGCGGTGCGGCGTTCGTCGGCATGCAGTTGGGCGGGCGGCTGATCGACCACTTCGGGAGCCGCACCGTGACAAGCATCGCCGGGGTCGTGCTGAGCCTCACCCTGATCGGCCCGGCCTCCGCCCGCAACGCCGTCTCCCTGGCCGTCGCGCTCGCCCTGCTTGGCTTCGCCAACGGCATCATCGACGTGTCCCAGAATGCTCAGGCCGTCGAGGTCGAGCGCGCCTTCGGCAGACATATCATGAGCGCGTTCCACGCCTTCTTCTCACTCGGAAACCTGCTGGCCGCACTCGTCGGAGGCGCCCTGATCGGTCTCGGCACGGACCTCCGGGTGAGTCTCATCACCGCGTCCGCCTTCGGCGTCGTGGTCGCTCTCTTCGCCCAGCATTGGCTCCTTCGGGTCACGCCGACTCCTCCGGTGAAGGGCGTCGCGCGCGCACCCTGGACGCGCCGGGTCGTCATCCTCGGTCTCCTCGCCTTCGCCCTCATGTTGTCCGAAGGAGTCGCCTACGACTGGTCGACGGTCCACCTGACCGACTCACTCGGTTCGAGCAAGACCGTCGCCGCCTGGGCTTTCGGCGCCTTTGCCGTCACCATGACCGTGGTTCGTCTGGTCGCCGACCGGATCGTTCACCGGATCGGCCCGGCGCGGTATGTCCAGGTGGCGGCCCTGATCGGAGCCCTCGGGCTGACGTCGGCCGCCCTGGCCCCCAACGCGCCGCTGGCCATTGCCTCCTGGGGACTGTTCGGCATCGGGCTCGCCGGCTGCGTGCCGCAGTTCTTCTCCGCCGCCGGCAACGTCGACCCCTCGGCATCGGGCACCTACCTCGCCCGCGTGGCCGGTTTCGGGTATGTCGGCCTGTTGGCCGGTCCCGCCGTCATCGGCATCCTCACCGAGTGGATTCCACTGACGACCACTTTCACCATCCCGATCGTCTGCTGCGTCGCCGGCGGCCTGCTGGCCCCGGGCGCGTTGAAAGGGGGTGTCCATGAATCGTCCGCTTGAAGAGCTCATGGCCCCGGACTGGGCCGAAGCGCTCGCGCCGGTTGCCGACTGCATTGCCGATCTGGGCCGGTTCCTCCGCGAGGAGGTCGCGTCCGGGAGGTCATACCTGCCGGCCGGCGACAACATCCTGCGGGCCTTCGCCGAGCCCATGGCCGACGTCAAGGTGCTCATCACCGGTCAGGACCCCTACCCGACACCGGGTCACCCGATGGGCCTGTCCTTTTCGGTCGCGCCAGACGTGCGGCCGTTGCCGCGGAGCCTCTCCAACATCTATGCCGAGCTGGCCACGGACCTGCACATCGATCCGGCGGACGACGGCGACCTCACACCGTGGGCGGGGCAGGGCGTGCTGCTGCTCAACAGGGTCCTGACCGTCAGGCCGGGCGCGTCGGCGAGCCATCGCGGCAAGGGCTGGGAAGCCGTGACCGAGCAGGCGATCCGAGCGCTTGTGGGCCGCCACCGGCCGCTCGTGGCGATCCTGTGGGGTCGCGACGCCCAGGGCCTCAAACCGATGCTGGGCATGACCCCGACGATCGAGTCCGCTCACCCGAGCCCGTTGTCGGCATCGCGCGGCTTCTTCGGTTCAAAACCGTTCAGCCGCGCCAACGCCCTCCTGGCCGAACAGGGAGCGGACCCGGTCGACTGGGACCTGCGTCCGAAATCGGAGCGCCGATAGGCTGGGCACAACTCGAGGAGGGTTCGTGGCAGAGAAGAAAAATGTGCGTGACCGCGGGGTTGTCATCGACGACGCCTTCGGCGGAATGCAGCGCTGGGGCATCCGCATCGTGGTGATCGCCGCGGCGGCCGTCGTCATAGGCTGGGTCATCGGTACCGCCTGGATCGTGCTCTTCCCCATCGCCATGGCCCTCATCGTCTCCACAATTCTTGCGCCGCCGGTGACCTGGCTGCGCACGAAGGGATGGCCCTCCGGCCTCGCCGCCGCGGCGGTCGTCCTCGGGTTCATCGGCATAGTCGTGGGCCTCATCGCGATCCTCACACCGCAGGTCGCCGGCCAGTCGGGCGAAGTCGCCGCAGGCGCCACCGACGGCCTCCAGAAGGTCCGCGACTGGCTGACCGAAGGTCCGCTCGGACTCTCCGAAGGCCAGATCACCCGTGCCATCGAGGCGCTGCAGGACAAGGTCCAGGCGAGCGCTGCGGCGATCGGGTCCGGAGTCTTCTCCACGATCGGCGCCGCGACGTCGGCGATCGTCAACCTCATCCTCGTACTGATGTTGTCGTTCTTCTTCGTCAAGGACGGCCACAAGTTCCTGCCGTGGGCCAAGAACCTCGGCGGCAAGCGCGCCGGCGAACACACCGCCGAGCTCCTCGAGCGGACCTGGGACACCCTCGGCGGCTTCATCCGTACGCAGTCGCTGGTCGCCCTCATCGACGCGGTCATCATCGGCACCGGCATGGTCATCATCGGCGTCCCGCTGGCGATTCCGTTGGCAGTGCTCACGTTCTTCGGTGCCTACATACCGATCATCGGAGCGTTCATCAGCGGAGCGCTCGCCGTGCTCGTGACGCTGGTGACCAACGGTCCGCAGTCGGCGCTCATCGTCCTGATCATCGTGGTCGCCGTGCAGCAGCTCGAGGGCAACGTGCTGTCGCCTTATCTGCAGGGCAAGAACATGAACCTGCACGCCGCCATCGTGCTGCTGTCGGTCACGGCCGGAGGCACGCTGTTCGGCGTGACCGGCGCGTTCCTCGCCGTACCCGTCGCCGCGTCGACGGCCGAGATACTGCGCTACATCAACGAACGCATCGACGAAGAAGTCAGTGCGAGTGCGCCGAAACAGGACTCCGAAGCCGCGGACGACCCCGAGGGCTGACGGGGTCCGTCAGTCGACGGTCTCCCGGTCGAGGAACCAATCGAGCACGGCCGCAGTACCCGCCATGTTGCTGCCAACGTGGCGCGAGCCGAAATGCTCCGGCGTACCGAGATTCACCACCGTCGCTCCATCACCCTCGAGTGACCCGAGGCAGCTTGCGGTGTTCGCCGGCAGGGCCTGTTCATCATCTTCGGCCATGTAGAGGCGCACAGGCACGGCCGGAGCCCAGTCGCAGGCGGCGTCCGCCTGAGTCAATGCCTTCCTGAGGTTGCCGTGGGGGTTCTCGAGCAGCTCGCGCCCCTCGGGGGTGAGCAGCGCGTCCAGCGAATCGGGAAGGGTCGCCATCATTTCGTCGCCGGGAGTCGTGCCGTCGAAGAGCTTCGCGACCTTGCCGGCATACGGCTCCGCGAACACGTCACGCGGATCGTCATAGAGCTCGAAGCTGCGATCCCACGACGCGAGCATCAACGCGGTTTAGGCGACGCTCGACCTGGGCTCCAGCCTTCCTTCGAGCAGGGCGGGGAGCTCGGTGCCGGCGAAGTCGTATGCACCGCTGATCGGCGCGACCGCTTCCAGGTCGAACCAGCTGTCCTGCCCGTCCTGCAGGGCCCGGGCAAGTCCGAGCGCGCAGGAAGCCCCTTGACTGAATCCGGTCACATACACCTTGCGCTCGAGGGTGCGCCCCTTGTCGACGGCAAATTCGCGGGCCGCTCGCAACATGTCGAGGGACGCGGACGTCTGTGTGGCCATGTGCATCCACGGATGAACGCCCGGCCCCTTTCCGAGACCGACGTAGTCCGGCATCGCCACGGCATAACCGGCCGATGCATACATGAGCGCCGGCGACGTGGCGTAGGAGTCTCGCGACTCCGAGGCGACGTCTTTCTTGAACGTGGTGGTCCCATGCGTGTAGGACACAACGCGAAGGACCGACTCGCCATTGACGGGAAGGGCGACGACGCCAGTCGCGGTCGTGGAGTGGCCTCGTATATGTCGACGGTGCGATAGACGAGTCGATAGGCACGGACGCCGTACGAGACGTGCCCCGCATCGAACTCAGCCTCCCGGAGGGCATTCCCGGTTTCCTCGGCATCGAGATCGGCAAGGGCCTTGCTGGAGACCAGCTCGCCGCCGTCCTCGACGACGGGCGCTTCAGAGCGTCGAGCGCCTGGCTTCTCCTCGTTGCCACCGCAGGCGCCCAGCGCCAGGATGGCCGCGAGCCCGACGGCGAGCGAGCGAACAATGGGTGTTTTGAAGGGTGTCTTGGAGGTCATGCATTCAACGCTAGATTCGTCCGAGGTCGCAGTCAGTGGGCCGAAACCCACACTTTCGGGTGGGTCCAGCCCCCACCCTGTGTCAGCCAATCGCCAACTACCCGAGACGTGAGCGAAACGCGCTTGTGCCCCGTGTGAGGATGTCTCCATGACGTGGACCGCTCCAACCCCTGCACCGGTCGATGGACCCCTGACCGGCAACGACCGCCCGATGCTCGAGGGCTACCTGAACTGGCAGCGGGCCACGCTGCTCAACATCTGCGCCGGACTCACAGGCGAGCAGCTGGCTCGGCAGGCCGTGCCGCCGTCCAACCTGTCCTTGCTCGGACTGGTCCGCCACCTGGCCAAGGTCGAGCGGACCTGGTTCAGCCAGCGGGCCCTCGGCAGGCCCGTCGAGCCGATGTATGACCCGGCGCTCGGCAAGGATGCCGACTTCGAGGACCTGGATCCCGCGCGGGCACCCGACGCGCTCCAGCGTTTGCAGGACGAATGGGTGGCATCCAACAGGGCAGCGGCCTTGCTGGGCTTCGAGGCACCGGTCACCGCCGGCGAAGACGTGTTGTCGCTGCGGATGGTCTACGTGCACCTGATCGGCGAGTACTCGCGGCACAACGGCCACGCTGACCTTCTGCGACAGAGCATCGACGGCACGACCGGACGCTGATCTCTCACGGGCGGATGATCGTGATGCCGCCGGCCCCTTCACCGGGTTGACCGAGCCGCGCCAGTCGCACGGGCACCTCGTCGAGGCCGATGCGATCACGGATCAGCCGATCTGGCTGCAGAGTGCCTGCGGTGATCTCGGCCAGCATCTCCGGATAGGTGTGCGCGGCCATGCCGTGGCTGCCGAGGATCTCGAGCTCAGAGCCGATCACCAGGCTCATCGGGACCGGCGGAAGGTCGTCATCGCCTGCCAGCAACCCGATCTGGATGTGGCGTCCCCGCTTGCGCAGGCATCGCAACGAGTTGTGGAGCGTCTCGATGCTTCCCAGGGCGTCGATCGACAGTTCCGCGCCGCCTCCGGTGAGTTCCGCGACGGCCTGGGGGACGTCCATACGCGAGGCATCGACCACCGCCGCCGCGCCGAGTGAGAGGGCGAGGTCAAGTGACGAAGGAGCGATGTCGACAGCGATGACATGAGCTCCCCGCGCTGCCGCGATCATCACCGCGGACAGGCCGACTCCCCCACAGCCGTGCACCACGACGTGCATACCGTCGCGCACCTGTCCGAGCTGCGCGACCGCGCGGTATGCGGTGCTGAACCGGCAACCGAGGCCGGCCGCGGTGTCCATGGTCATGGCTTCGGGGACCCGCACGAGGTTGACCTCGGCCCGGTCGATCGCGACGAGCTCGGCGAACGAGCCCCAATGCGTGAAGCCGGGCTGGAACTGCCGGTCGCACACCTGTTGATCGCCGCGCGAACACGGCCCGCAATCGCCGCAGGCACAGACGAAGGGGGTGGTCACGCGGTCGCCGACCGCCCATGAACCGACGCCTGGTCCGACCGCGGCGATCGTTCCGGCCAGCTCATGGCCCGGGACGTGCGGCAGCCGGACGTCGGCATCATGGCCCATCCAGCCATGCCAGTCGCTGCGACAGAGCCCGGTCGCCTCGACCGCGATGATCACCCCGGTTGGCGGGCAGGCCGGATCGGCCACCTCCGCAACGTCGGGAAGCTGTCCGAATCGTTCGTAGATCACCGCACGCACTACTGAGGTCCTTCCGAGGGTTGTCCCCGTTTGTGATCGAAGATCAGGTGGGTCTCCGTGCCTGCGACCTCGGGCATCGCGCTGAGCTCCTCGACCACGAACGATCGCAAGTCGTCAGTGTCGGCCGCAGACACATGCAACAGGAAATCGTAGGAGCCGGACACGAAGTACACATTGAGGACCGAACGATGTCGGGCGATCGCTTCGGAGAACTTCGGGATCGCCGCACGCGAGTCCGACTGCAGCTGGACCGAGATCATCGCCTGGATGGGCTGTCCCAGCCAGCGCGGATCGAGGTCGGCATGGATGCCGCGTATGGCGCCCCGGGACCTGAGGGTGCGAACCCGGGCCAGGCAGGTCGAGGCCGAGATGCCGACCGTCTCGGCGAGGGCGTTGTTCGGGATGCGCCCGTCCTCCTGAAGGATCGCGAGAATCCGCCGATCAGTGTCATCGAGCACCGGAACAATCTGCGGATCGACCATACGAAAACCACCTCTCCCTGAAGAATATTCTCTGAATCCACTTCTGTTCCTACATTATTCGATGAGATTGCGCCTTGCTGCCCGATCATTCATTCTTTTCACGAGCGTTACGTCAAACCGAAGGAACGAACATGAAGATCGGCATCCCCAAGGAAATCAAGGACAACGAGTTCCGTGTTGCCATCACGCCATCGGGAGTCGTCGAGCTGATCCTCGACGGGCACACCGTCTACGTCGAGACCCAGGCCGGCGTCGGTTCATACTTTCCCGACGAAGACTATGTGGCAGCCGGCGCCTCGGTTTTGGACACCGCCGACGAGGTATGGGCGATCGCCGACCTCGTGCTCAAGGTCAAGGAACCCATCGAGCCCGAGTGGCACCGGATGCGCAAGGGCCAGGTCCTGTTCACTTACCTCCACCTCGCCGCCGACGCGGCCTGCGCCGAGGCGATCCTCAGCAGTGGCGTCACCGCGATCGCGTATGAGACCGTGCAGGACCAGCGCGGCGGCTTGCCCCTTCTGGCACCGATGTCCGAGGTCGCCGGCAGGCTCGCGACCCAGGTCGGCGCCTACCACCTGATGAAGCACAGCGGCTCCCGCGGCGTACTCATGGGCGGGGTGCCCGGCGTCGAACCGGCAAGGGTCACCGTCATCGGCGGAGGCGTGGCCGGTGTCAATGCCGCGGCCATCGCCGTCGGCATGCAGGCCGACGTCAGCATCCTCGACATCAATGTCGGTCGGCTGCGCGAAGTCGATGCGATGTTCCACGGGCGCTGCCAGACACGGATGTCCAACTCCTTCGAGGTGGAGCGTGCGGTCAAGGAGGCCGACCTCGTCATCGGGGCGGTCCTCATACCCGGAGCCAGGGCGCCCAAGATCGTCAGCAACCAGCTCGTCAAGGAGATGAAGCCAGGTTCGGTCCTCGTCGACATCGCGATCGACCAGGGCGGTTGCTTCGAGGACTCCCGGCCGACGACCTACTCGGACCCGACCTACCGGGTCCACGACTCGCTGTTCTACTGCGTGGCCAACATGCCCGGCGGCGTGCCGCGCACCTCGACCTTCGCCCTGACCAACGTCACGATGCCGTTCGTCCGGCAGCTCGCCGGCGCCGGCTGGCGCGAAGCATTGTCGAAGAACCTCACGCTGAGGCCCGGACTCAACGCCCATGAGGGCCGGCTGACAAACGACGCGGTGGGCGAGGCCCTGGGCATCAAGGTCACCCCGATCGGAGACCTCATCGACGTCGAGGCCTGACCGATCAGGTCGCGGCCGGCCTGATCGAGGCGACGAACTCGAGCTTGTCGATGACGTGTTCGGGGATCACGAACGGGTAGAGCGGACCCTTGCCCATGCCGCGGTTGATCTGGTTGAGCGCGATGCTCAGAGGGATCCATACACCCACGACCACATCTCGGAACGACACGAATCTCATGGGCGAGGCGACGGACGACAGCCCGAACTCCCGCGCATTGTCGATCGTTTCGCAGATGTGCAGGAAGTGCGCGAACGTCTCGGCGAAGTCCTCGTATGGATGCATCGTGGCGTAGCTGCTGATGTAGTCGGATTCCCAACCGTCGGGCGGTCCCTCGGCGTAATGACGGTCGATGGCGTCCTGATAGCTCTCGGTGTCATCGCCGAACAGTCCACGTGCCCGGGTCAGCAGCTCCCCGTGGACCAGCAAGGCTTCGTAGTAGTGGCCGATCTCGTGGCGGAAGTGTCCGAGCACGGTGCGGTAGGGCTCGTCGAGCTTGGCCCTGACCTTTTCCCGGTGTGCGTCGTCGCTCTCCGCGAGGTCAATCGTGATCAGACCGTTGTTGTGACCGATGACGACGTACTCCTCGACACTGGACAGCAGATCGAATGCCAGCCCGGTCTCGGGTCGTCCGCCCGCGTCACGATGGGGAACCCGAGCCCGTCGAGCTCGATGATCAGTCGTCGTTTGGCCTGTTCGGCGACCCGGTAGCCCGCCATACCGACCTCATCATCGTCGTGCGGCCTCGTCCGGGTGAGCGAGCACGAGAAGCACTCGCTGTCCTCCTCGGCGGTGAGCCAGGTGCAGCCCGCGATGTCCAGGTTCTTGCAGACGCGCCACGCCTTGCCGACGCTGTCCACGTAGAGGTTGTCGTCCCTCAACGGCACGATGGCCCGCTCGTCACGCGAGTATCCGAGCTTCGTTTCGCACCTGACACAGGCGAGATTCTCGAAATACAGGGTTGCGTCGCACACGCGACAGGAGAAGGCCTTCAGTGGCCCCATCCTAGGCGTGCTGCGTGACTCGACTCGTCCTCGAGCGTTAGAGGAGTCAACGTCCAACGACCCGAAGGCATCGCCCGTGGCACTCCGCGCACTCAGCAAACCAGTTATCGCAGCGATCGTCGGGGCTGTTGCCATCGCCATCACCGCAGCGGGAATGTCGACCGCACCCACCGCCTCCGCCCGCACGACGGCGAAGGCTCCGGCCCTGCGCGACGTGATGTTCGTGGGCAACAACTGGCAGGGCACCGCATCGATCATCGATGCGAAGACGCGGAAGATCCTCAGGTCCGGTGTCGATCTCGTGCCCGACAAGGCGCAGGAGCTCAGCGACATCCAGATGAACCCGGTCGCGTTGGCGTACTACCTGGTCATACAGCAAGGACCCGGTGAAGGGCATGACCAGTACGTGGACGACATGTTCACCACCAACGACGGCAAGTACCTGGCCGTTTCGCGGCCCAGCTTCGCCGACGTGGTCTGGATCGACATCGCCAAGGCGACAGCCGGCGACCCGAACCCGATCGTCCACGAGGAGCAGATGGACGGCAACCGGACGGACCACATGGGTCTCTCGCCCAATGGACGCCACCTGCTCGTGTCGAACTCCACGTCGCGCAAGGTCATCGAGTACTCGATGGTCGATGAGACTGTCGGGGGCGCAAAGGTCGCGATGGGTCAGCGGCTGCGCTCGTTCGAGTCGGGTGAGACGCCCCACGAGAGCAACTACAGCAAGGACGGCACGAAGATCTTCCACGCTTCGATCGGCCGCGTGTATCTCCCGGGCGACAACCCGGCCCTCGGGCCGATCAAGATCGGTCCGCTGCACGATGCGCTCAAGGGCGACCGGTGGTTCGAGATCGTCAACAACTCCGATTTCTCGATCGACAAGCGCTGGGACATGGGCAAGGAGCTAGCCGAAGCCGGCCATCCTGACATGAGCGCTGCGGTCCGTCCGATGGCAATCGCGCCCGGTGAGCGATACATCTACTACCAAGTCTCGTACTTCCACGGACTGGTTGAGTTCGACACCCAGGCCAAGGACGTCAACGGCAAGGTCGACTACAGCACCGGCACCATCCCTGAGCCTCGTACGGGGGCCGTCAAGCGAGTCGTTCCCCTCCCCGACCGAGTGCCGACGATGCCGCGCGAGCAGTACGTCAACGACTCCGCGCACCACGGTCTCTCGATCAACAAGGCCGGCACCACGCTGTGCGCGGCCGGCACGATGGACGACTACGCGGCGCTCATCGACCGCAAGACGATGTCGTACAAGATCTTCGACACGGCAACGACCGGGCACGACTACGGCAAGCCCTACTGGACCACGGAGGGTATGAAGGACACGTGCTGGATCTCGCTGAGCGCCTCCGACTCCGTGGCCGTGATCGACACCAACACCAAGAAGGAAGTCGCTTACCTGCCGGTTGGCGACCACCCGCAGCGAATCCGGCACGGCTTGGTGCCGGAGTCGGTCGTCTCGTCCTGGGCTTGAGGAGCTAGGACTCCACCTGCTGCGGATCGGACTGTGCCGCCGACAACGCGTCGGTCAGCAGCATCACGAGAGCCTCGAGCTGCATGTCGGAGGACGACGACACCTCTTCGTCCGAACCGTCGAGCGCCCTTGCGGCGAGTCCCGCCTTGCTGTCGATGAGCTCAACGATCTTGGTGTCGATGGTCTGCGCGGCGATGATGCGCCACGCGGTGACGGGCTCATCCTGCCCGATGCGATGGACGCGGTCGATGGCCTGCGTCTGCTCCGCGTCGGTCCAGGACAGCTCGGCGAGCACCATGTTCGACGCGACCTGGAGGTTGATTCCGACCCCCGCCGCCGACAACGAGCAGACCACGACGGAGACGTCGGGATCGTTGACGAAGGCGTCGATGTTCTTCTGCCGGGCCTTCGGGGTCTGGTCACCGCGGATCGACGAGTAGCGGATACCGCGCTTGTCGAAGGTCTCCTCGGCGACGTCCATCACGTCGACATGCTTGGCGAAGAAGACGACCTTGCCCACGCTGTGGGCGAGTTGCGCCGTGTAGTCGGCGGCGAGGCCGGCCTTCGCCTGGCCGATGCGGCGCATCATGCTGAAGACGTTCTCGTCGGTCTTCGTCGTGTCCTCCCGCTCCCAGCCGGCGACCCGGCGCACGAGGTCGTGGTCGATGCCCTCGACGACAACACCCGAGGTGCGCGTCGCGAGCGCTCGCTCATAGCGGGACACGAGGCGGCGCGCGAGCTCGCGCTCGGCCTCCCGGATCGATCGGCCGGCCTCGTCATCGAGCTCGACGGGCAGGTCGGCAATGCGGCGGGCGGGGATGTCGGCAGCCACATCGACCTTGCGACGACGGACTATGCCGAGGTCGATCACATTGGCGCGGGCGGCGGCGTAGAACCCGGGATCGAGCGGGGTCAGACCGGTTTCCTCGAGCGAATGCATCAGCTCCGCGCGTGGCTTCTTGTCGTCGATCCAGCCGAGGAACTGCCAGATGGCGCGGAAGTCGTCGATGTCGTTGATCAAAGGTGTGCCCGTCAGCGCCATCAACAGGGGATGTGCGGCGCGGGCCCGGATGCGTTCTGAGAGCTGGAGGACATGTTGGGAGCGCTGCGATGCCTTGTTCTTGATGAAATGCGCCTCATCGAGAACCATGCCCCGGAAACCGAGATCGCCGAGCCAGCCGACGTGACGGTCGAGCACTTCGTAGTTGACGATGACGATGTCGGCGAAACCGTCGATCGTGTCGCCGTTGCCGTGGATCACCGTCGAGGCACGGCCCGGTGTCCAGAGGGCGGCCTCGCGCGCCCAGTTGGTCTTCACGACGTTCGGTACGACGACAAGGAGCGGGTAGGCGTTTGCCGCTTGAGCGGCAAGAAGCGCCTGAGCCGTCTTGCCCAGCCCCGGCTCATCGGCGAGCAGGAATGTTCTGTGCCCGTCCTCCGCGGCGGCGATCAGCTCCGCTTGATGCCGCATGAGTTCCGGGCCAATTGTCGCTCGGTAACGGGAAGGCTCGGGCAGATCCATACACGCAGGGGCTCCGCCGGCGGCACGCTCGAACGCCGAGAACAGTGGGCCGAGAAGCTCCCAGCTGACAAGGCGTCGCGGCTGCGGCCTGCGGGGCGCGACGGACGCGAGATCAGGAGTGAGGAAGGGATTGGCGAGCTGCCGCGAGACGATCTGTTGGGGCACGACCTGGCGCTCGGTCATTGTGGTGGGCGCGGTCTCGGTCGGGTCTTCGACTTCGGGGATCGGCTCGATACCGGCGGCACTCAGCATGTCGCGCTTGAGCGACTTGGCCGCGTCGGACACGACAGCATCGACGGCGAGCAGCACGAGGAGCGAGGTGTCGAGGGCAGCGGTCTTCGCCAGGATCGTCCCGATCCCGTCGAGTCGCTTGAGCTGCTCGGCACGGTTGGCCTCAGTGCTGGTCTGGTCCGCTTTGACGCGTGCGCGTTCCTCGCGCGCGAGCAGAGCGACGACCTGGAACTTGGTGCGTATCGTCGGCGTCGCGCGGCCCCGTTGGGCGCCCGCCTCGACGTCGCGCACAGCGCGCGCAAGCACCGGCATGATGCCCTCGTTGTCGACGTTTCGGGCACGCCGGGCATTGCGGGGCGAGTTGCGGGTGGCGCCGGACTGGCGCTGGCCCTGTCTGGCCACAGGTTCCTCCTCTTAGATGCCCAGCAAGCTGGACGTCGCGGCATGCCGACACGGGCGGCGAAGACGCAGAAGCGGGTGACGCTCAGCTCGACGCCCGCGGTGCAGGACGCTCCGACCGACGGTCGGATGATGTGTGACCGACAGCGGAGTCAGAAGTCGCTCGACGAGCGGCACTGCGGGGTCGGTACTCGATCTACGATACCGCCCGCCGGGTCTGGTGGAAACTACGGCGCCCAGAACTCGGACGAAATCGGTGACTGATGCCGTTGCAGGCCCGGCCAGACCGACAAAATGGAGCCCCCGACAGGAGTCGAACCCGCGACATCCTCATTACAAGTGAGGCGCTCTACCAACTGAGCTACAGGGGCGTGCAAGGAGACCTTGCCCGATCATCCTAACGAAGGGTTTGACCGAATCAGGACCCACCGCCCTGGCAGCGCTTCTGGTAGTCCTCGTCGACCCGGTCTTCCTTGTCCAGCTTGTGCTCGACGACCTTCGGATTGTTGACGATGTCGACGAATGACTCGAGTTCCTTCCTGGCATCGGCCAGGTCGGCATCGGGTATCAGGGCGTCTTCGGTGACGAGTTGGCAGCCGTTGGCACCGAATTCCTGCCAGCTCCAGCTCTCCCCGTACTGCTCGTCGACCTGGTTGGCGCCATACGAGCTGAGTCCGTGCTGGCGGACGACGCCGATGACGCGTCTGGCCTTCCTGGCATCGGAGACTTCGTATGCGGTGCGGGTCTGCACCTTGACCGAGAGATAGGGGACACCGTCGTCGCCGGTGATCGCGGCCGCCGTCCACGCGGAGGTCATGCGGGGCTCGCTCGCGACGTCGATGTCGTCGCCGAAGACGTTGGCGGCCGACAGGCGTGGAGACACGGCGTTGCTGACGTCTTTGAAGAGATCGTTGCTGGGGAAGGACGGCAAGGTCGCCGTGACGATCTCCGCCGGGGCCGCGCTGTGGAACACGTTTTTGTCCAGGGCAGACACCTTGGCCCATTTGACGATGATGACCGCCAGTTGCCGGACGTCGGCGTCGGTGAAGCCGGCCGGTGTCGGCGGCAACGCGTCGAGCGAGATGCCGTCGTCGCCCACGGGCCACTCATCGCCGCCGAGCGAGGCGAACGTGACGGCAGGGCCCGCGGTTGTTGTGGGTTTCGGCTTCGCTTCCTTGTCGGCGCCCTTGCAACCGGTGACCACGAGGGCGAGCAGGAGGAAAAGAACCCCCGCAATCTTTTTCATTACGCGATTATGACAGCACCCGCGACACGGCATACTGGCCGCATGAGCGAACCGTTCTCCCGTCTCGAGAAGGCCATCGCCGGACTTGAGACCCCAATCGCGGTCATTGATGGACCCGCCCTGTGGGCCAACGCCGATGACCTCGTGCGCCGGGCGGGCGGGGTTCCAGTTCGGGTCGCGAGCAAATCGGTCCGGGTGCGCGGCATCGTCGAGGGCGCGCTCGCCCGTGACGGCTTCGCCGGCGTGATGTCCTACTCGCTGGCCGAATCGACCTGGCTCGCCGACGCCGGCATCGACGACATCCTGCTCGCCTATCCGACCACCAACCGCTCGGCCCTGCACGGCCTCGTCGCCGACGACAAGCGCCGCGCCGCGATCACGCTGATGGTCGACAGCGTCGAGTCCCTCGACTTCATCGACGATGCGATCGGCGCAAACCATCCGCCCATCCGCGTGTGCATCGACGTCGACGCCTCACTGAGGATCGGCCCCGTCCACCTCGGCGTGCGCCGCTCCCCCGTGCATACCGTCAAGGAGGCCGCCAAGCTCGCCGCCGCGATCGCGAAGCGCGACGGGTTCAACCTCGTCGGAGTCATGTTTTATGACGCCCAGATCGCGGGACTGCCAGATGCGTCCAGGGCAGTGCGCATGGTCAAGGCCCGATCGGCGGCCGAGCTGCTCGAGCGGCGCACCAAGGTCGTCGACGCGGTGAGCACCCACGCCAACCTCGAGATCGTCAACGCCGGCGGCACCGGCAGCCTCGAAGTCACCGGCGCCGACCCCGCCATCACCGAGCTCACCGCCGGTTCGGGACTGTTCAACCCCACTCTCTTCGACGGGTATGACGCCTGGGACGCCCGTGCCGCCGCCTATTTCGCCTTGTCCGTGGTCCGCAAGCCGACCAGGAACATCGCCACACTGTTCGGCGGCGGCTACATCGCCTCCGGCCCGACCAACAAGAACCGCCAGCCCACGCCGACCTGGCCCGAGGGCCTCGACCTCATCGGCACCGAAGGCAGCGGCGAAGTCCAGACACCGGTCAAGGGCAGGGCCGCCCGTTCGCTGTCGATCGGCGACCGCGTCTGGATGCGTCATGCCAAGGCCGGCGAGATGTGCGAGCGCTTCGACGCCGTCCACGTCGTAGGTGCCGACGACACCGTCACCGCAATGCCGACATACCGGGGAGAAGGGAAGAACTTCGGATGACAACGTGGACCAACTGGGGACAGAGTGTCGAGGCCAACCCGGCGAGGGTCGAGCATCCGGCCTCGACCGCTGACGTCGTCGCCATCGTGCGCGCGGCCGCCGCGGCCGGCCAGAAGGTCAAGGCCATCGGCGCCGGGCACTCGTTCACCGCGATCGGCGCCACCGACGGCGTGCTCCTGCACCTGGACCGGATGCACAACGTCCTCGGCTGGGACACCGAGGTCGGCCGCGTTCGTGTGCAAGCCGGCATCTCCCTGCGCGACCTCAACCCGATCCTCAAGGGCCATGGCCTCGCATTCCCCAACCTCGGCGACATCGACCCGCAGTCCGTCGCCGGCGCCGCCTCCACCGGCACGCATGGGACGGGCGGCGACCTCCACGGCATCTCGAATGCGGTTGTCGGCGTGCAGCTCGTGACCGCCGCAGGCGAAGTCCTCGAGATCGACGAACAGCACGAGCTCTTCGGCGCATCGAGGGTCACCCTCGGCGCGCTCGGGATCATCACCGAGGTCACGCTCCAGTGCGTTCCGGCCTTCCTCCTCCACGCCCGCGAAGAACCGATGGCCCTGCCCGAAGTCCTCGACCGTACCGATGAGCTCATCGAGGACAACGACCATTTCGAGTTCTACTGGTTCCCGCATACGGACAAGGCCCTGATCAAGTGCAACAATCGCGTGGCCGCGGACACCGAGCGCAGGCCGATCGGCCGGTTCAAGCACTGGCTCGACGACGAGTTCCTCAGCAACGAGGGCTTCGAGCTCATCAACAAGGTCGCGCGCCGCGCGCCTCGCCTCATCCCCCGCATCAATAACGTGTCGGCGTCGGTGTTGTCGGCCCGCGAATACGTCGACGACTCCTTCAACGTGTTCGTCTCGCCTCGTCGGGTGAAGTTCCGCGAGTCCGAGTTCGCGGTTCCGCGTTATGCGCTCCAGGATGTGCTCGACGAGCTGCGCGGCTGGCTCGACGCCGGCCACGAGCGGATCACGTTCCCCATCGAGGTGCGCTTCGCCGCGGCCGACGACGTATGGATGTCGACCGGCCACGAGCGGGACAGCGCCTACGTCGCCGTGCACCAATACTACAAAAACGACTACCGCGAATACTTCGGCGTCGCGGAGTCAATCTTCACCGAGCACGAGGGCCGACCGCACTGGGGCAAGATCCACACGCTCGACGCCGACTATCTCCGTAAGCGGTATGCCCGCTTCGACGACTTCGTGGCCGTGCGGGACCAGCTCGATCCCGGTCGCGTGTTCACCAACCCATACCTTGATCGGGTGCTCGGCTAGCAGGCCACGCCTCGAGTCCGGAGCGCATAACCGGGCGGGCGGTGTGAGAGTCCTCGTCTGACTACACGAGACGTTCGGTGCTAAGGCGCAGCGCGTTGGAGATGACCGAGACCGACGAGAGCGCCATGGCGGCCGCGGCCAGGATCGGCGAGAGAAGCAACCCGAAGGTTGGGTAGAGCACGCCGGCGGCGACCGGGATGCCGGCGACGTTGTAGATGAACGCGAACATCAGGTTCTGCCTGATGTTGCGCATGGTCTTCTGCGACAGGCGGCGTGCGCGGACGATGCCGACCAGGTCACCGTTGAGCAGCGTGACGCCGGCCGACTCCATTGCGACGTCCGTGCCTGAGGACATCGCCAGACCGACATCGGCGGCGGCGAGCGCCGGGGCGTCGTTGACGCCGTCCCCGGCCATGGCGACGACCCGTCCTTCGGAGCGGAGCTGTTTGACGATGTCGCTCTTGTGGTCGGGAAGCACCTCGGCCTCGACACGGTCGATCCCCAGACGCGCGGCGACAGCATTGGCGGTGACCCGGTTGTCGCCGGTGAGCATGACGACGTCGATCCCGGCCTCACGCAAGGCTGTAAGCGCCTCGGGGGTCGTCTCCTTCACCGGGTCCGCGATGGCCAGAATGCCGGCGACGGCTCCGTCGACGCCGACATAGATCACGGTCGCACCGTCCGCGCCGAAGCTGTCCGCCTCGCCCTTGAGATCGCCGGTGTCGATGCCGCTTCCAGTCAGGAAGCTGGCGCTGCCGAGTACGACGTGGTGACCGTCGACAGTGCCGATGACGCCGCGCCCGACGGGCGAGTCGAAGTCGGTGACCTCGGGGATGGCGATGCGCCGGACGTTGGCCGCGGCGACGATCGCCTGCGCGAGGGGGTGTTCTGATGCCCGCTCCACCCCGGCCGCGAGCCGCAGCAGGGCGTTCTCGTTGAGGTCCAAACGAGCTGTGGAGATGTGCACGACAGACGGGCGGCCCTCGGTGAGCGTCCCCGTCTTGTCGACGACGAGGGTATCGACCTTCTCCATCCGTTCGAGTGCTTCGGCATTCTTGATCAAGACGCCGTGTGCGGCGCCGCGCCCAACGCCGACCATGATCGACATCGGCGTCGCCAGGCCGAGCGCACACGGGCAGGCGATGATCAGGACGGCCACAGCGACGATCAGCGCGTGGGCCAAGCGGGGGTCCGGGCCGACGAGCGCCCAGATGACGAACGCGAGGACCGCGATGCCGATCACGACAGGGACGAAGATGCCCGCCACCCTGTCGGCCATGCGCTGGATCGGCGCGCGGGAGCGTTGTGCCTCAGCGACCATCGCCACGATCCGCGACAGCATCGTGTCGCGGCCGATCTTCTCGGCGCGTACGACGAGAGCGCCGGTCTGGTTCACGGTGCCGCCGATGACGCTGTCGCCAGCGGCCTTCGTCACCGGCATCGACTCGCCAGTCACGAGCGCCTCGTCGAGCGAGGATCGCCCGTCCTCGACGACGCCGTCGACTGGCACCTTCTCGCCGGGCCGGACGCGCAGGCGATCACCGACCTGGACCTCTTCGAGCGCGATGTCTTCGTCGGTGCCGTCGGACCGGATCCGGCGCGCCGTCTTAGGCGCGAGCTCGAGGAGAGCCTTGATCGCACCGGAGGTCTGCTCTCGGGCTCGCAGCTCGAGGACTTGGCCGAGCAGCACGAGGACGGTGATGACCGCGGCCGCCTCGAAGTACACGTCGACCGTTCCACCGCCCATGCCGTCACCCATGCCGGAATCACGGAACGAGTCCGGGAAGATCCCCGGTGCGATCGTTGCGACCACCGAGTACAGCCAGGCGACGCCGGTGCCCATCGCGATGAGCGTGAACATGTTCAGGTTCCTCGTCCGCACCGAGTTCCAGCCACGCACGAAGAACGGCCGGCCCGCCCACAGGACAACAGGGGTGGCCAGCACGAGCTGGATCCACACCGACGCCGCCGGCGAGATCACCTCGTGCACCCAGTCGAAGAGATGCGAGCCCATCTCCAGTCCAAGCACTGGAACGGCCAGCGCCGTACCGATCCAGAACCGTCGCGTCATGTCGCGCAGTTCCGGACTCGGCCCCGTCTCGGCGGTCGCGATCACGGGTTCGAGTGCCATCCCACAGATCGGGCACGACCCCGGGCCCGGCCGGCGGATCTCCGGGTGCATCGGGCAGGTCCACTCCGACGCCGCGTCGGCGCGCTCGCCCTTCGCGACATGCTCTACCGGGGCCGTCGCCTGATCAGAACCGCTGCGGACGTGATGGACGTGCTTGTGTTCCTGCTCAGCGCTGGTGTGGACATACCGCTCGGGGTCTGCCTGGAACTTCGCCAGGCACCCGGAAGAGCAGAAGTAGTACGTGAGTCCGTTGTGCACGGTCCGATGAGCGGCGCTCGCGGGGTCGACGGCCATCCCGCACACCGGATCCTTGACTGCACCGGCCGTCGCGACGTCGTGTCCACGTGCGTGACTGGTCATGGTGCGGATACAGCGGTCTGCGGGTGGTGCTTCATGGGATGCCCTTCGTCGTCGGCATCGGTCAGGCGAGTGCCGGGCACCGCGAGAACGACCTCCTTCAACGTACCCGCTTCGGGTGTCCAGCGGCCAAAGTTCCCTCCATCTCGGGACCATCTGGCCCCGCTCCGCTGGCCGGCGATGAGGACTTTCGTCCCGCGCGCGCGGACCCAAGGACTCTACAGAATCCTGGCTCAGGCCACGACGCTTGGGAGTAGGACTGGTGACCGTGGAAGGAGTTGGACGCCGTGTGGTGGGACGACGGTATGGCGTGGGGCGGCTGGATCGCCATGACACTGATGATGACGGCGTTCTGGGTGTTCGTGGCTGTCATCGTGGTGCTTGCGATCCGCGCCTCACAGGCTGACCCGGGGACCGGGTCGGCTGATCCACGGCAGATCCTGGACGCGCGGCTGGCACGCGGCGAGATCGATCTCGAGGAGTACCGGGCGCGACGCGACGCCCTCACGGATTCCGGCCAGTGACATCGCGCGGGCTCGACCAGCTGGACCGACGGAGCGTGCTCCTGGGCTCGTTCGCCCTCCTCGCGTCCGGCGTCCTCACCGGATGCACGGGCCACGACGAGCAGCAGTCGGGCCGTCGCCTCATTGGCCCGGACTCCGACGAGGTCCGGCAGACCGAAGCGGCGCGCCGTGCCCGGAACCAGGCCGTGGTCACCGCCTCGCTCGTCGCCCAGGAAACCACGATCGACCTCGGTGCCCGTTCGGTCGCGACGTGGGCCTATGGCCAGACCGTGCCGGGTCCGCTCCTGCGCACCCGGGCAGGCGACCTGCTGCGAGTGAAGGTCACCAATGACCTCCCGTCCGCCACCAGCGTGCACTGGCACGGTCTCGCGCTGCGCAACGACATGGACGGCGTACCGGGTCTCACCCAAGATCCGATCCCGTCGCAGGACTCGTTCACCTATGAGTTCACCACCCCCGATCCGGGCACCTATTTCTTCCATTCCCACACCGGCGTACAGCTGGACCGCGGGCTGCACGGCGTGCTCGTGGTCGACGACCCTGCCGAACCCGGCCGGTACGACGAGGAATGGATCGTCGTGCTCGACGACTGGATCGACGGGACCGGCCGCACGCCCGACGACGTACTCAGCGACCTCGTGGCGATGTCGGGCCACGGCTCGATGGGCGGCATGGGTGGGATGGTCGAAGGCATGCGGTCGCCGCTCCTCGGCCGTGCCGGCGACGTCGACTACCCCCACCACCTGATCAACGGCCGCACCCCCGAAGCCCCGGTCACGCTCACCGGCAAGCCCGGCCAGCGGATCCGGATCCGCCTGGTCAACGCCGGCTCCGACACCGCCTTCCGGGTCGCGCTCGGGGGACACCGGATGACCGTCACGCACAGCGACGGTTTCCCGGTCGAGCCACGGGAGACCGAAGCCCTGCTGATCGGCATGGGCGAGCGGTACGACGTCCTGGTCGAGCTCGGCGACGGCGTGTTCCCGCTGGTCGCCGGTGCCGAGGGGAAGGCCGGGCGCGGTCTCGCCCTGGTTCGGACCGCCTCCGGCGACGCTCCGCCGGCCGACTCCCCGATTCCGGAGCTGGACGGCCGCGTGCTGCTCGGCGACGACTTCACAGCGCCCGACGCGGTGCGGCTCGACCACCGTCCGCTCGACCGGCGCCTGGACCTGGTCCTGGCCGGGCGCATGATGCCGTACCGCTGGACGATCAACGGCGCCACCTTCCCGAACGCCGAGCCCCTCGAGGTAACCCAGGGCGACCGGCTGCGGCTTCGGCTGCGCAACCGCTCGATGATGTTCCATCCGGTGCATCTACATGGGCATACGTTCGGGCTCGTGGCGGGTGGAGCGCGCAAGGACACGGTGGTCGTGCGCCCGATGCAGACCCTCGAGGTCGACCTCGATGCCGGCAACCCCGGCCAGTGGGCGCTCCACTGTCACAACGCGTACCACGCCGAAGCTGGGATGATGACGACCCTGTCGTACCGGAGATGAGGCGCGACAATGTCCACCCCTGCCCACAAGACCTGTGAGTCCGACCCACGAGCAGCGCCGGCCCTTCCGTCTCCGGGGACCGGTTCCCAACCGCGAGGAAGGCCCGCTGCCGCCCGCGACACGGTTGTCGCGGTGGTGGGGGCCATCCTCGGTGTCGCGCCCCATGTGCTGCACCACATCGGCCTCCTCGCTGGCGCGGGCCATTGGTCCCCTCCGTGGATGACTGCAAGCACTGTGCCAGGCCGCGATACGAGCCTTCGCTGGGAACGAGAGAACGCGAGGAGTCACCATGAGCCCCAACGAATACTGGTTCCCCAGCCTTCTCAGGGAGATGAGCAGAACCGAGTGCCTGGAGCTTCTCGCCAGCCACCGGGTCGGCCGGGTGGCCTACTGCGACGACTTGGGACCGGTCGTGCTCCCGGTGAACTACGTCATGGACAAGGAGTCCGTCCTCATCCAGGTGTCGCCGCACTCAACGCTTGCCCGGAACCTGCGGTCCGGGCGGGCGTCGTTCGAGGTCGACGACTTCGTCGTCTACAACCAGTCGGGCTGGAGCGTGCTGGTCCGCGGGGACGCGGCCCACGTCGAGTCGGCCGACCTCCCCGACGCGGACAGCCGGCCAGTGGCGTGGCCGAGGGTCAACGCACCTTCCACGTCCGGATCACCCCACACAACATCACCGGCCGCTGGCTGCTGCCCGCCTGAACGGAAAGGCGCTCTCATGACGACCTATTCCCCCGCAGGTGTTCCCATGAGGGACCTCGTCGCACTCGCGACGAGGGCACCCTCGGTGCACAACACCCAGCCCTGGCACTGGTGCATCGCAGGCGAACGACTGACCCTCTTCGCCGACAGCTCGCGCCAGCTCCAGTACGCCGACCCGGACGGCCGCGACCTCGTCATCAGCTGCGGCGCCGCCCTTCAGCACCTTCAAGTGGCTGCCGCGGCAGCGGGCTGGAAGGCACACGTCCGACGTATGCCGAACCCTGACAACGACGCCCAGCTGGCCAACGTCTCCTTCCGCCCCGAGGAGCCGACGCCAGGCGCCATCGCCGCTTTGGACGCGCTCATCAACCGGCGCACCGATCGTCGTCGTCCCACGTCGTGGCCGGTGCCTCGTGAGCGACTGGACGGCCTGCTGGCGTTGGCCCCGGCCGCGGGCGTGACCGCCTTCGGCGTGGTCTCGCACACCAGGCGTGCCGAGCTGCTGCAACTGCTGGCCGAAGCAGAGAAGACACAGCGGCAGAACCGGCGGTACGTCGATGAGATCCTGAGGTGAGCCGGCCGGCAGGGCAACGAGGGCATTCCCCACGCGAGCTTGCTTCGTCGCGGCCAGAGGGCCGACTCCGATGTGGCACCGTCTCGGTTCCCCTCCGGGACATTGACCGACAGCGCCGGGGAGTCCGAGCCGGTCGAACCCGCGCTCCTGGTGATCTGCACGTCATCCGACGACACCGCCTCACGGCTGCGCGCCGGGGAAGCACTCGCCGCGATCCTGCTGAAGGGCACCGCCGACGGCCTGTCGATGGTGCCCCTGAGCCAGGCGGTCGAGGTCGATCGAACCCGTCGGTTGCTCCAGGACGAGCTGCTCGGGGATACGGCTTGCCCCCAGATCCTGATCCAGGTCGGCTTGGCACCCATCGCTGCCGAGCAGGTTCCGCTGACGCCCAGACGCCCGGTGGACGAGGTGCTCGGCCAGGTTGCGTCACTCGCGCCCTGGCTCGGCCCCTATCACGCCTAGTCCCGGCTCCTGAAGTAGGAGCCGTGAGAACCCTGGTCGTCTACGTCCCGCTCGCGCCCCATAGCTCACGACATGATGAGCATCGCCGCGGCGAAGTAGATGAGGAGCGACAACAGATCCTGGACGACCGTGGCCAATGGGCCGCTGCCGAACGCCGGGTCGCGTCCGAGCCTGCGCACGAGCCACGGCAGCATCATGGCGACGATAGTCGCGACTGCACAGGCCGCCATGAGCGACACGCCCAGCGTGATGCCGAGCCGCAGGGAGTCGGTCACCCACCAGGTCACCGGGACGGTCACGGCCGCCAGAGCCACCCCCACCGCGAACCCCGTGAGGCTCTCCAGGGCGAACACCCGTCTGATGTCCACCCCGACCGACATTCCTCGGATGACCAACGCCTCGGTCTGGGTCCCGACCGCGTCCGCCATATACACGATGCCGGGGATGAAGAACGCCAGCCGAACGTCTCGTTCGAGCTCTCCCTCGAAGCCCCGGACCATGATCGCTGCCAGCGCCGATCCGATCAGACCGATCACCAACCACGGCAACCGGTGCCACAGACGCACTTCCAATGGTTCCTCGAGCGCGTGGCGCGAGGCGGCCGTGGACCTCATAAAACCGCCGAGCCGGGCGAGGTCCTCGTCGTGCTCGGTCAGCATGACCGACAGGAGGCGCGCGGGCGGGACCATGCCTTGAAACCTCCCATCGGAGTCCACCACTGCCACTGTCGGTTGGCTTCGACGGGCTGCCTTCCAGGCGGCCTGTTCCTGATCGAGCCCTGGCGCCACGACGACGGGGTCGCCGTCCATCAGGTCTCTCGCGCGCTGGTCGTCCTTGGCCGCCAGGAGCGCCTCGATGGAGATCAACCCCCGCAGCACCGGAACGCCGGCCGCGTCGGCCTCGCACACCGCGACGTCGATAACCGACGCGAACCGTCGACCAATCAGCGTCGTTCTCACTCCGGCGGCTGTGTCGTCAGGTCCGCAGATCGGTACGTCAGCGACCATGTGCTCCTCGATCGCACCGACCAGCAGCGCCTGTGCCACCTCGTCATCTCGCATAGACGTCGTCACCTCGCCAATGATGGCAGTCCCGCGGCCGGCGCGCACCTGCATAGCCTCTCCCCGCCGTGCGACTCGGGGCCGGGAAGGCGGAGGGGACGTTCGTGGCAAGCGAAGTGACACTGCGTGACGGCACCACCAACAACACTCCCTCACAGACTGCGGTGACCGACGCGCTGTCGTACTCGTTGCCCCTCAGCCGGGCCAGCAGTTCCGAAACCCCCTCGCTCCTGAACGTGACCGACACGCGCATGCTCGCGCGCCGTTCCGCCGTACGCAGCAGGTCGTCGGAGGGATCGTCTGCGAGGTCCACGTCAGAAGTGCCCATATGACGCGATGGTCGCATAACTCAGCGTCGGTCCGCGGAGGCCGACTCAGGTGGCCGGGACCGACCACTCCACGGTGGTACCGGAGCCGGGCTGCGACGTGACGGTGCAACGCCCGCCGAGGCGCTCGGCGCGCTGGCGCATGTTCGCCAGTCCACTGCGCCGACTGGTTGACCCCGCTTCGTGCCGAACCCGAAGGAGTTTCGGGGGTCGCCGCCGTCCGGCGTCGCATCGTGCGCTTTGCTGGTGCCATGCAGAGCCTGCGTCGGATCACGATCGCGCTGATCGGGCTTGTCGTGGTGACAGTCTTCGGGACTGTCGGCTACCTGGTGCTCGGTTTCACGTTCCTTGAGGCGCTGTACCAGACGGTCACGACGGTCGCCACGGTCGGGTTCCGAGAGGTGCGACCGCTGACGCCCGCAGGTCAGATCTTCACGATCGTGCTCATCTTCGTCGGCGTGGGCACCGTTCTGTATAACCTCGGCGTCATCCTCGAGGCGGTCACCGAAGGTCACCTGCGCGAGCACCTGGAAAGGCGCCACATGGACAGGGTCATAGCAGCCATGACTGGGCACGTGATTATCTGCGGCTACGGTCGGGTCGGACGCTCGGCCACGGAGTACCTGGTCGCGGCCGGTCACCAGGTCGTGGTGGTCGACAACGATGCCGAGCGTCTCGAACAGCTCGGCTCGGATTTGCCGCATCTGTGCGGCGACGTGACCAATGACGCGGTGCTCCGCGACGCGGGGATCGATCGGGCCGGTGCCCTCATAGCCGCGCTCGACACGGACGCCGACACTGTCTATGTCACGCTTTCTGCTCGCGCGATCCAACCTGGGCTGGTCATCATCGCCCGAGCACGAACGACGGACTCAAAGGCGAAGCTGCTGCTTGCCGGTGCTACTCGAGCGATCAACCCGCAGCGTATCGGAGGCCGGAGGATGGCTGTCTTCGCTCTGCAGCCCGACGTCGCGGAGTTTCTGGACGTTGTGATGCACGATGAGGACCTTGACTTCGAAATCCAGGAAGTCCACGTCGAGAGCGGTTCGTCGCTTGATGGGCGGTCCCTGGGCGAGCTCGCTCTTCGTGAGCGGACGGGCGCGATGCTCCTAGCCATTCGGCGCGGCCACGGGCAGCGGTTCGAACCCAACCCTCCCGGCGAGCTGGTCGTTCCGCCGGGGGCGGTACTGATCGCTCTGGGAACCCAGAGCGAGCTCAACAGACTGATCCGACTTGGCAGCCGATGACGCCCGCAGGAGCCACAACCTCACGCAGAGCCGACCGACCGAGCGGACGCCGATCGGCCACAGGATCGTGGGCGGCTTCTACCTTGCGATCACCGTGCGCTCGTCGTGTCGGCCGGGGGTTCCTGACCTGGTCCGCCGCGGTGCTCCTGCTCGTGTCGCTTGCCGTTCGACGTGAGCTCTTCACTCGACGCGGGACCAAGGGCCCGGCGATCATGTGACCTTCGGTCGTGGTGGCTGAGTCGCTGCGGGACGACGCTGGAGACATGTCCAATGAGGTCACCATGAGCATTCGGCCCGTCGTCGTCGGCATCGCCCGCAGTCAACCGGCTGTGCTGCGCTATGCGCTCAACGAGGCTCGACGACTCGGCACGTACGTCCGAGTGGTCCACGTGGTTCCCCGTGCCGATCTGGCCCGGCTCAACGGCGCCCCGCCACCGCTCCTCGCCCAAGTCAACCAGGCCGTCAAGAGCGAGGCCGATCCGCCCAGAGTCGACTACTTCGCCTGGTCGGGCGATCCCGCCGATGTCCTCACCGTCGAGTCCCGCGGGGCCTGCCTGCTGGTCGTCGGCGGGGATGAGCTTCCGTGGATCGCCAAACTGGTTGGAGGCGAGGTGGCCCGCAAAGTGTCGCTGACAGCACACTGCCCGGTCGTCGTGGTTCCGTCCATCGATCTGAACCCCGAGCGGGCCGGGGGCTTCGTCGTCGCATTGGACGGCGCCAGGCCCATCGAGGGACCACTGCTCTACGCGTTCCAGGCAGCGAACGCTCGCCACGAGACCCTTCAGATCGTCACCGCAGCAGGTTCACCCGACGACCATGTCGGCCGGGAGGCCCGGCGGCAGCGACTCGAGCAGGTCGAGGGCCATGGGCAGGCCATGTTCCCCGATGTCCGCGGCCTCCCGGTGGTTGAAGCCGAACGCGGTGTCGCCGCGTGCCTGCTCGCCACCCAGCACGCCTCACTTCTCGTCCTGGGCCGCCCCATCGACGATCATGCGCCGTGGTCTCCGCTCGGTGTCGCGGGGCGGGTCCTTCGGCGTGCGAAGTCCCCAGTAGCAGTGATCCCACTCGACCACGCGATCGCCAGCATCGGCGTCGCCTGAACCAAGGAGCAACGATGAACGCCAACGCACCCAAGAAGCCCGTGGTCGTCGCCGTGAGCGCGGACCAGCCGACCGTGGTCGAGTACGCGGCCGGCGAGGCCCGTCGTAGGGGAGCCGAGCTCGTGGTCCTGCACGTCTGTGGCACCGTCCTCCAGGACGTGGGGGCTGTCGCTGCCATCAGCGCCTCGCCTCAAGACGACGCCGATGCGACCGCCGTGTTGGACCAGGCCAAGCGTGTCATCGACGGGCTGGTCGATGCGCCGCCGACCCGCTACACGTCGGAGCTCGGATCCGTGATCAAGACGATCGAAGACCATGCCGCGAAGGCGCAACTACTCGTCGTCGGAGCAGATGAGATCAATTGGTTCGAGCGGGTCCTCGGTGGCGCCATCGCCCGCCATATCGCCGAGCACGCCGCGTGCCCGGTGATCGTGGTGCCACCCGTCCACGACCTCTCTGCTCTGTATGGCGGCGTGTGTGTCGCCGTCGACGATGATGCTCAGGCGGCCGGCCCGCTCCGCTTCGCCTTCGAAGAGGCTTCCGCACGGGAGTCGACGTTGGTCGTGCTCCACGTCGTGCCTGAGGGCGTCGACCATGACGAGATGGAGGCCAGCCGCGTCGGCGTCGCGGAGGTGCTGGCCGGGTGGCATGAAGAGTTCCCAGACGTTGCCGTCACCACTCGCGTGGTCTCCGAGGACGAGGTCGTGACAGCCGCGGCGCGGATGTCGGAGCAATCGGAGCTGCTGGTTGTAGGACGACCCCGTCGGGGCTTCCTGTCCGGTCGCGCAGCCGCGCCTCGACTCACCCGCGAGGCTCATTGCCCCCTGGCCGTGGTCGACGGCGACTACGGAGTCCGGCGCAACGCGGGCGTGGTCGACGCCATGCGCGACGTGACGAGTCATGAGGATGCGCGATGAAGGCACTGCAGTACCGCGCGATCGGGAAGCCGCCGGCGGTTGTCGAGATCGACAGGCCTGAGCCAGGGCCGGGTCAAGTCCTGCTCAAGATCAGTGCAGCGGGAATCTGCCATTCCGACCTGTTCATCATGGGGCCGCCAGAGGAGCAGTATGTTTACGGCCTGCCGTTGACACTCGGGCACGAAGGCGTCGGCGTTGTCGCGGAGCTCGGGCCGGGTGCCTCCGGCGTCACAGTGGGAGACGTCGTCGCCGTCTACGGCCCGTGGGGGTGCGGACAGTGCGACGCCTGCGTACGAGGTGCGGAGAACTATTGCACGCGCGCCGCGGCGCTCGGCATCAAGCCACCGGGACTTGGATCACCGGGCTCGATGGCCGAATACATGGTCGTCGATGATCCCCGTCACCTGGTTCCGATCGACGGGCTCGACCCGGTGGAAGCGGTGGCGCTCACCGATGCGGGGTTGACCCCGTATCACGCGATCACGGCCGAGCTCGATCGTCTCCGGCCGGGAAGCACGGCTGTGGTGATCGGAACCGGAGGGCTCGGGCACGTTGCCATCCAGATCCTGCGTACTCTCAGTGCATGTGAGATCGTCGCCCTCGACGTGCGCCAAGAGAAGCTCGACATGGCGGTGGAACTCGGGGCTCACTACGCACTGCACTCGGACGCCAGTGCGGCGGCCACCATCCGCGAGCTGACTGCAGACGTCGGTGCCGACGTCGTGCTCGACTTCGTGGGTTCGACAGCGACGCTCGATACTGCTCGCGAGTGCGTGAGGATCGATGGCTCGATCGTCATTGTCGGCATTGGCGGGGGTCTCCTGCCGGCCGGCTTCTTCTCGACGCCGTTCGGGGCCCGGGTCCGCAACACCTACTGGGGAACGCGCCCAGAGCTCGTCGAAACGGTCGCTCTGGCCAGGACCGGCGATGTCACCGTGGAGGTGGAGCGCTACTCGCTCGACGAGGCTCCGACGGCGTATCAACGGCTCGCCGACGACGACATCCGTGGACGCGCCGTCATCATTCCGTAGAACCACGCGAGCCTGGGGAACGCGCACACGTGACAAGGCGCAAGTGATCCGATCGCAGCGCCGAACAGTCGCCTGATCGCCGAGGTGGAGCGACGCCAGCAGCTCCGCAGATGACGATGCACGCCCGACGACAAGACCAGTCGTCGAAATGATCCCCCGTCGGCGGTTCCGAGCATGCCCGAACAAAGCCAGCATGTCGCTGCGCCGTGCCAGGCTCACGACGCTCCCCGGATGGTGCGTCGACGTCATCTGACCCACCTCTTCGTGGCAGACAGAAATTCTAGGTTTGCAGCGGCAGTTGCGCATGTGTTCCTGAGTCAGGGCGTTCGAATGGTGATCTTGTTGTCCACTTCGGTGACGTGCGGCGAGGACCACGCTGTTAACCCTCCCCAGGGGCCCCTGTATCACGATCGCGTGGCTGTGGTCGGGCCTCCACGATGCGGGAAGCACCCACAGCGCCGCGCAAGTTGCCTACGTTGTGGAGCATGTACACGGGGAAACATTTCTTGACTCGGGCGACTGGTGTCGCCGTCTTTGTCGCGCCTGACCTCCTGCTCAGGCCGACCACAATTGGGCGCGACCACGCCCCACCGAACCAACCCAACCTGACTCGAAAGGACTCTTTGCCATGCCCTCAACACCCGATCCATTGCAGTTCGCCTACTGGGTTCCGGGGACGACTTCGCCGGCGACTACTACGAAGCAACTGACGCCAGGACGCGTAAGACGCCCGAAGTCGTCCCGCCGATCTACCTCGGCGGATCGTCCGCGGCAGCCGGGCCCGTCACGACCGCCCAGATCGATGTCTACCTCACCTGGGGCGAACCGCCGGCTCGGGTCGAGGAGAAGATTTCGTGGATTCGCAAACTTGCCCAGGAAGAGGGTCGCGAAGTCCGCTTCGGCATCCGCCTCCACGTCATCACCCGGGACAGTTCGCAGGAAGCGTGGCAGGTCGCCCAGCGCATGCTTGACGACCTGGATCCCACCGAAGTCGCGCAGGCCCAGGCTGTCCTCGCGGCGAGTGAGTCGGAGGGCCAGCGTCGTATGCGTGAACTTCACGGAAATGGCACCGCGGACCATTCCGATGCCCGCTCGCTCGAGGTCTACCCGGGACTGTGGTCCGGTATCGGCCTCTTGCGCAGCGGCGCCGGCACGGCCCTCGTCGGCAGCCACCATGAAGTCGCCGACCTGATCGGCCAGTATGCAGATCTCGGCATCGAGGAGTTCATCCTGTCGGGCTATCCACACATCGAAGAGGCCTATTGGTTCGGCGAAGGCGTCCGGCCGATCCTTCAGGCAAGGGGTCTTTTGTCATGACCCGAACTACTACCTCGCGAGGGAAAGTCGCTCTCGAACGTGCCTTCCGGGCTGCGATGGGCAACGTGGCCTCTCCGGTAGCCGTCGTGACGGCCATCGACGACGGGACACCACACGGGACGACGGTCAGCGCATTTTCGTCTCTGTCGATGGAGCCGGCGACGATGCTGGTGTCGCTCAACAACACATCGGCGCTGTTGCCGAGGCTCGTCATCGGCAAGATCTTCGGCGTCAATGTGCTTGCATCGCACCAAGACCAGATCGCGTTGCGGTTCGCCCAAAAACGGGACAACAAGTTCGGGGACATTCCCCTGGTTCGAAGATGATCTGGCACCACGACTCGTCGATGCCCACGCCTGGGTAAACCTCTCCGTAGAGGACCTGATCGTCTCGGGCGACCATACGATCGTCATCGGCGCCGTCAGGAACGCGGAAGCCTCGATCGGCACGCCGCTGACCTACTACCAACGCGCCTTCGGGACCCACCGAACCTTCTGACCATGCCCGCGAGGCCCTCGTCCCCGAGATTTGGCCGCCAAAGCACCCAAGAACGGCCGAAACGGCGAAAACTCGTGCAACATCGGCCAAATCTTGGGGATCAGTCGTGGGGAGTCAGAGGCGCTTCTGGTCGATCGCGTAGAGGGCGATGCCGGCGGCGACACCGGCGTTGAGGGATTCGAGCGTCGATGCCATCGGGATCGACACGAGCAGGTCGCAGTTCTCGGCGACGAGGCGGCCGAGGCCCTTGCCCTCACTGCCGATCACGACGACGAGCGGACCGTCGGCCAGGTCGAGGTCGGGCAGCGACACTTCTCCGTCGGCCGCGAGACCGATGACCATAAGCCCCTGCTCCTGATAGGCCTTGATCTGGCGCACCAGGTTGGTCGCGCGCGAGACCGGCACGCGTACGGCGGCTCCGGCCGAGGTCTTCCAGGCAGCGGCCGTCATCTGGGCGGCGCGGCGCTCGGGGATGACGACGCCGTGGGCGCCAAAACCGGCAGCCGATCGGACAACGGCACCGAGGTTGCGCGGATCGGTGACGCTGTCGAGCATGACGATCAGCGGATCCTGGTCGAGCTCGTGGGCGGCCTTGATCAGGTCGTCCGGGTGCGCATAGTCGTAGGGGTCGATCTTAGCGGCGATGCCCTGGTGGACGGCGCCACCGGTGAGCTTGTCGAGCTCGACGCGGCCGATCTCCAACAGCGAGACGTGCTGGTCGGCGGCGAGACGGAAGATCTCGCGGATGCGTTCATCACGGTCGGTGCCTTCGGCGACATACAGGGTGCGCACCGGGACGGTCGCGCGCAGGAGCTCGACGACGGAGTTGCGTCCGGCCACCCACTCGGCCTGATCGCCCTTGCCTCGCTTGGGCTTGGCGGCTTCGCGCTTGTCAGCGGCGTTCTTCATCTTGTAGACCTTGTGGTTCGGGCGTTCGTGAGCCTTCGGAGTCGGTCCCTTGCCTTCGAGTCCACGGCGGACGCGTCCACCGGAACCGGCGGTCGGGTTGCCCTTGCCGGTCTTCTTGATAGCGCCGCGGCGCTGACTGTTTCCGGCCATCAGTTCTTTCCTCCCACGGACCAACGTGGTCCCTGTGCTGTGTCTTCGATGTCGACGCCGGCGGCGACCAGTTGGTCGCGCACCCGGTCCGCCGTGGTGAAATCTTTGGTCGCGCGGGCTTCCTGGCGCTGTTTGAGCAGCCCCTGCACCAGGACGTCGAGCGCTTGTATGTATGACTCCTCGCCGGCGGCCGCGGCCCAGGTCGAGGCGAGTGGGTCGACGCCCAGGACGCCGAGCATGGCGCGCACCGCGGCGAGGTTGTCGCGGAGCTCGGGTGAATCGCCGGCCGACAGGAGCTTGTTGCCATCGGTGATGACACCCTGGATCTGGGCGAGGGCCGCCGGGACAGCCAGGTCGTCATCCATCGCTGCGGCGAAACCGGGAGGCACCTCACCGGGTTCGGCTCCGCCGGTGATCTCCGTGGCGCGCTGCACGTAGCCCTCGATGCGCTGGAAGGCCGTCGCGGCTTCGACCAACGCCTCTTCGGAGTATTCGATGATCGACCGGTAGTGGGCGGCGAGGAGGTAGTAGCGCAGCTCGATCGGCCGCACCCGCTTGACGACTTCGCTCACCATCATGGTGTTGCCGATCGACTTGGCCATCTTCTGACCCGACAGGTTGAGCATCCCGTTGTGCATCCACAACCGGGCAAACGGTTGGCCGGCCGCGCGCGACTGGGCGAGCTCGTTCTCGTGGTGCGGGAAGCGCAGGTCGAGCCCGCCGCCATGAATGTCGAACTCGTGGCCGAGGTACTTCGCTGCCATCGCCGAGCACTCGAGGTGCCAGCCGGGGCGACCGCGTCCCCATGGTGTCGGCCAGGAGGCGGACTCGGGTTCGCCGTCCTTGTGGCCTTTCCACAGCGCGAAGTCCCGAGGATCGCGCTTGCCGTCGACAGGTGCGTCCTCGGCGGCCTGCATGTCGTCGATGCGTTGGTTGGACAGCTCACCGTATGACGGCCATGAGCGCACGTCGAAGTAGACGTCGCCGGAGCCGTTGGTCGCCGCGTAGGCATGGCCCTTGTCGATCAGGGTTTCCATCATCTCGATCATCTCCGGCACGTGGCCGGTCGCGCGAGGTTCATACGTCGGGGGCTTGCAGCCGAGGACCGCGTAGGCGTTGTGGAGCTCGCGTTCGTTGGCATAGGCGATGGCCCACCAGGGCTGACCCTGCTCTTCACCCTTGGCAAGGATCTTGTCGTCGATGTCCGTGACGTTGGCGACCAGCGTCACGGTGAGGCCCTCATGCTCGAACCAGCGGCGCAGGACGTCGAAGACGACTTCCTTGCGGATGTGCCCGATGTGCGGCGGACCCTGGACCGTCAGCCCGCAGTGATAGATCCCGACGTGTCCCGGGGTCAGCGGGACGAAATCGCGGGTTTCCTTCGTCGCGGTGTCATAGAGGCGCACAGTCACGGGTCAAGGGTATCGGGAAATCACCGGCCTCCCTGACGGCGGCGGACGGAAGAGTTCATACGCGGTACGGAAAATTGCTTGACACGCTGTGCACACAGGCGGACAGTCAAAACAACACAATACGCAGTTAGCCCCAGACCCCGGCGGTGCCTTGAGTCATCAATGGGAGCGAAAATGCAATCCACCGAAGTTCGGCAGGAACTGTCCGCCGATATCCAAGACCATCCCGAAGCCGACACAGTCGCGAACTTTCTGGACTTCGAGAGCCTGACCGAAGAGCATGGAGCGGCTCTGTGTGCCTTGGCGGCCGTCATCCTCATCGACCGCGAACGGGCCGAGGACGAGGTCGCGAAGCTCCTGGTTCACGCCTGCAGCGCGCCGGTCACGACACTCGACGGTGGGAGCCGGCGCGTGCTGAGCAGGCGGCTGTATCTCAACTGCGCGTGGACCAGGCTCGTGTCGGGACTTTCGCTTGCCGATCCCTTGCCTCACAAGCCGTCCACAGACAGCTTCGCCGACAGAATCGACCAACTCACGGCTCTGTCAGAGCAGCAACGGTCGGCCATCGCCCTGTTCCTCTATGGGGATCACTCCTACCAGGAAGTGGCAGAACTCATAGGGCTCCCGGCACCTGTCGTCGTTGGCCTGTTGCGATCGGGGCTCGCCGAGCTCCGATTCTGAACTGCTTTGGCCTGCTGACCCCGAAACGACACTTCTCTCCCAAAAACCCCATACGTCACTTACGATTGGCGGATGGCTTCCCCACCATTGCGTATTGTCCTGACGACTGCGCTCACGGCGACCGCGCTCGCCGCCGCCGCGACCTTGACGGCTTTCAGTGCGCAGGCCGCGACCGATTCGACCTCTCTCACGCGATGGTCGAGCGATGCCGAGTTCCGGGCCGGCACGACGACAAGCACCAAGATCAGCGGCGGAGCCATCACCATCTCCAAGCCATTCGGCAAGCAGGTCATCGCCGATCCATATGGCGACAAGAAGAAGAAAACGTACGACTACGGCGAATGGACCTCTCCATGGGTCTCGACCGGATTCGATGCCAAGACGCTCATCCCCTCGTGGAACGCCGATACGTCGGGCAGCACCTGGATCAGGGTCTTCGTCCGCGGCAAGACCGCGACCAAGACCGGCAGCTGGGACACGATTGCCGATTGGGCCTATGGCGTCTCGGGAACCCACCGATATTCCGGCACCTCGCAGACCGACGATCTCAGCAAGCTCGACGTCGACACGGTCGTGACCAACGGTTCCAACCGCTATCGCCAATGGCAGGTCAAGGTCCAGCTCATGCGCCCGACCGGGACCACCGCAACGCCTGCGATCAACTCCATCGGGGCAGTCGCCTCGACCTATTCGACCCGATCTGCGGCCGTCAGCAAGACCACGATTACCGCCAACACCGAGCTCGCGGTGCCGCGCTACTCGCAAATGATCCACAAGGGCCAGTTCACCCAATGGGGCGGCGGCGGTGCCAGCTGGTGCTCGCCGACTTCGGTGTCAATGGTGCTGCGCTTCTTCAAGACCGGACCCGTGCCCGCCGACTATGCGTGGTCGAAATATCCGGACTCGTGGGTCGACCATGCCGCCCGCTACACCTACGACCATCGCTATGACGGCGCCGGCAACTGGCCGTTCAACACCGCGTATGCGGGGCGCTACGACCTCGACGCCTTCGTGACCCGGCTCAATGACCTGCGCGATGCGGAGGCCTTCATCAAGCAGGGCATCCCCGTCGTGGCATCGGTGAAGTATGCGAAGGGCGCCCTGACCGGCGCCGCCGTATCCTCGAGCGCCGGCCACTTGCTGGTCATCGTCGGCGTCCAGAAGGACGGGAAGGTCATCGTCAACGATCCGGCTGCAAGCGGCAATTCATCCGTTCGACGCGTCTACCAGCGAGCACAGTTCGAGAAGGCCTGGCTGGGCGGCAGCGGCGGCGTCACGTACGTCATCCGTCCCGAGAGCAAGCCGCTTCCGGCTAACACTGCCCGGTGGTAAATCGCGGGGTTCTCGCGCTCTGCGCGACGCAGCGGCACGAGCGGGTTTACGTCACCGTCACGAAGGCGCCGTCGTGGCCGGTCGCCCCGTCGGGAAGGACATCGGCGCGCTTCGCGGTTTGCGGCTCGCCGGTCGAGTCCGTTGCCCTGACCTCGAGTCGGTGGTCACCGGTCTTGGCGTCCCAGTCCCATACCCATTGCACCCACGTGTCGATGTTGGGGACCCTGGCGAGGGTCGCCTGCAGCCACGGGCCCTTGTCGACCCGCACTTCGACGGCGGTGATGCCGCGATGCTGGGCCCAGGCGACCCCGGCGACCTTGACCACGCCCGCCTTTGCCTTGCCGCCGGGGACATCGATGCGTGACTGGGTCTTGATCGGTCCGAGCGGCGCCCAGCCGCGTTGGGTCCAGTAGGCCGAGAAGTCCTGGAACCGGGTGATCTCCCAGTCGGTGACCCATTTCGTCGCCGACACATAGCCATACAAACCGGGTACGACCTGGCGGACCGGGAATCCGTGCTCGATCGGAAGCGGCTCGCCGTCCATCGCCACGGCGAGGAGCGCATCGCGACCGTCGGTGAGGGCTTCAAGCGGGGTTCCGCAGGTCCAGCCGTCCTTGGACGTCGACAGCAGTGCGTCCGCACCGTCCTTGACGCCGACTTCGTCAAGGAGAGTCTTGATCGGCACGCCACTCCACACCGTGTTGCCGATGAGATCGCCGCCGACTTCGTTGGACACGCAGGCGATCGTGATCCAGGCATCGCTCAGTCCGCGGTCGAGCAGATCCTGGTAGGTCAGCGTCATTTCCTTGTCGACCATGCCGTGGATCCGCAGGCGCCATTCGCCGGGCTCGATGAGAGGCACCGCGAGCGCGGTGTCGATGCGATAAAAGACCTTGGTCGGAGTGCGCCACGGCGGGGCGCCGGCTACCTCGAGGTCCGCGCCGGCAGGAGCTGGGACTTTGCGGGTTGGCAGCCTGAGCCTGGCCCGGGCTTGTTCGACGACGGTGCGCGAATGGCCCACCCACCGGCCGAATCCGACCGCGACGGCCGACCCGACCGCCACGATTCCGGCATTGCGCAGGAACAACCGGCGCGACTGGTCCGCATCGGCGTCGCGGCGTTCGCGGTTCAGCCCGTCGAGCACGGCCATGGTCACGATGCCGCCGGCGATGCACAACAGCGTGGTCAGCGAGCCCGTGTTGGGCCGCGACGCGACGGCGACCATACCGAGGATCACAAACGCGACGATGACGCCGAGCGCCAAGGGCCGACGGGTAACCCAGAGTCGCCCTGCCAGGCCGCCGAGCGTGAGGACCACGAGGACGACGCTCGTGATGGCGAGCGGCTTGTCGGCGTGTCCCACCACCGAAATGATCTTGTGGGCGATGCCGCCGGGTGTGAGTGCGATGACCGTTTCGCCGAGCGCGACGACGGGCGATGCCCGCACCTTGAAGACGCCGGCGAGGAGCTCGGTGATCGCCAGACCTGCCGCGGTGGCCACCACTCCGGCGAGGAGGGGCGCATGTCTGTTTGTCACGGCTCAATCCTCCTCCACATCGACTGATGTTGCGCGGGGATGAGGCATGATCAACCTGTGACATCTTCCTCGCCCCGCATCGGCATCGGCACCGATGTCCACCGGCTCGTCGCCGGCAGGCCCATGTGGCTCGCCGGCCTCGAATGGCCCGACGAGTCGTATGGCCTCGAGGGCCATTCCGACGGTGATTCCGCTGCCCACGCCATGGTCGATGCGCTGCTGAGCGCGGCCGGCCTCGGGGACATCGGCAGCAACTTCGGCACTTCTGACCCGGCCTGGGCCGGCGCTTCCGGCCTCGCCTTCCTCGGCGAGACGGCGAAGCGCGTGCGGGACGCCGGCTTCGGCATCGGCAACGTCGCCGTGCAGGTCATCGGCAACAGCCCACGTCTCGGCGGCCGCCGCGAAGAGGCGCAGGCGGCACTCGCCGAGGCCATCGGCGCACCCGTCAGCCTTTCGGCGACGACGACCGACGGCCTCGGGCTGACCGGCCGTGGCGAAGGCGTCGCCGCCATCGCCACGGCACTGGTCAGACCCACCTGATCCCCCCGTGGGCGGTGGATTAGCACCCACCTCTTCCCGTAAGCGGTGGACTGGCACCCACTCGACGGCTCGCGGCGGGTACGCACCAACCGGACGGACTCGCGTGGGTGCACATCCACCGCCGCCACGAGAGGACACAAAAGGCCCCCGCAACGCTCGGTTGCGGGGGCCCTTCTTGCAGTGCCTCTCACGAGGCAGAGTGTCTTACGAGGCGAGAACTTCGTCGAGACGAATTTCGGCCTTGTCTTCGTTGGTGTGCTCGGCGAGTGCGAGCTCGGAGACGAGGATCTGGCGAGCCTTGGCCAGCATGCGCTTCTCACCGGCCGACAGTCCACGCTCGTGATCGCGGCGCCACAGGTCGCGGACGACCTCGGCAACCTTCATCACGTCGCCGGAGTGCAGCTTCTCGAGGTTGGCCTTGTAACGGCGCGACCAGTTGGTCGGCTCTTCGACATGTTCAGCACGCAGGACACCGAAAACGCGCTCGAGTCCTTCTTCATCGACGACATCGCGAACGCCCACCAGATCAAGATTGCAGGCCGGGACGCGGACGATCAAATCGTTTTGCGCGACAATGCGCAGCACGAGGTAGTCCTGATCTTCGCCTTTGATCTTGCGGGTCTCGATGTCTTCGATAACTGCAGCACCGTGGTTGGGATAAACAACGGTTTCGCCGACAGAGAAAGTCATAAAAGAGTTACCTTTCTTAGGTGACCAGTCTAACACGGGGGACCGACTCCAATTTCCCTCCTCACTCTGTGACCATGGTGTATGCATGGGTCGCACGGTGTGGGCGCAGCCGGATTCGATACGATCAGCCCGATCAGTTCCACGGTTTGGAAGCAGGGATTTTGTGAGCTCCGTTCGACTTGGCCGCGCTGCGGCAATCGCCGTCTCGGCCACCGCCCTGTTGGTGCTCAGTGGCTGCGGCTTCGACGTGCAGACCAACCAGCCGTACGACGCCGCCGTCGGCTCCAACCACCGTGGTGGCCAGGTCGAGGTCCTCAACGCCTTGTTCGTCGACAACACCGACGGCACTGCGACCTTCTCGGCCACCCTGCTCAACAAGGGCACGAGCGCGCAGATCCTCAACGCCGTGACCACCACGACCGGCGACGGAACGCCCATCTCCTCCACCCTGGCGACTCCCCGCGAGCTCAAGCCCCAGACTCCATACACCCCGGGTACAGACGGCGACATCATCCTGACCGGTGAGTTCCCGGCCGGCGGATTCGTCAAGATCACGCTGAACTTCGAGGACGCGGCCCCGGTCACCATCAACTCCCCCGTCGTCGCACGCAACGCTACGTATGACGGTGTCGCCACCAAGACGGTCGTCCCCGAGCCGAGCGCCCGCACCGAAGTAGCCCCGACCGAAGCCGACGCCGCCACCGGCTGAGCACGCCAGGTCACAAGCCCCAGACACAAGCCGGGTCCCGTCGCAGCGTGTGCAACGGGACCCGGCCTCTTTGTGAGCGTTCCTGGCGCCCTACTTGAGTTCGCCTGTCACCAGATAGACGACTCGACGCGCCATCGAAACGGCGTGGTCGCCGATGCGCTCGTAGTAGCGGCCCAGGAGCGCGAGGTCGATCGCCGGCTCGACGCCGTGACCCCATTCATCGCTGAGCAGTGTGCGGAACAGGGACCTGCGCAGCTGGTCCATCTCGTCATCTTCGTCTTCGAGTCGCTCGGCGGCGATCACATCGCGGTTGGCGACAATACGTGAAGCCGCGTCGATCATCTGGTCCGCAACGGCGGCCATCTGGACGATCGTGGGTCGCAGGTTGTCGGGCACGGCACTGTCGGGCAGACGCATCCGGGCGACCTTGGCGATGTGGACCGACAGGTTACCCATGCGGTCGAGATCGGCGACCATGCGCAGCGTCGCGACGAGCTGGCGAAGGTCGGTGGCAACCGGCTGCTGAGTCGCGAGTATGAGTAGCGCGCGCTCCTCGATGAGTTCGGTTGCCTCGTCGATATCCTTGTCGTTGGCGATCACCGTCTCGGCGAGCTGGCCGTCGGCGTTGAGCAACGCCGCCGTGGCACCGCTGACGGCGCGACGGACGCTGTTGGTCAACGCGACGAGGTCGTCGACGATGGAATCAAGCTGTTCGTAGTACTGGTCTCGCATGTCATACACCTTAGGCAGGCCCGATGAACGGCAGACGACCTGCCGTGAACGCACGGTGAACAGCATGAGAATCTCGGCGAGAGCAAGCTGTCCTGATGCCGATATCGACCAATTTACTGCGTACGATCAGTGACGTGGAACTCAGTGCGCAACTTCTCATCTGCGGTGCGATCGGTGCGGTCATCGGCGCCGCACTCACCTATTTTTGGCGATACAGCGAGATGAAGCAAGAGGAGCCTGACGTCGTTGCGGCGCCGGTCGTGCCACCGGGGGCCGATGCAGTCCTCTCGGTGTTGTCCTCCTCGGTCATCCTGATCGACAGTTCGGACACAGTGGTCAAGGCGTCCGCGCCGGCAATTGCTCTCGGCCTCATCCACGACGACCGCCTCGCCATCGCCGAGCTCATGGACCTCGTCCGGTTGGTGCGCCGCGACGGCCAGGTGCGCGAACGCGAATTCACCCTCGAGATGCGCCGCACGGCTCCCCTCCATGTGCTGGCGCGCGTCGCCCCGCTCAACTCGCGGCTCATCGTCGTCCTTGCCGACGACCGGACGCGTGAACGCCGGCTCGAATCGATCCGGCGCGACTTCGTCGCCAATGTCAGCCATGAGCTCAAGACGCCGATCGGCGCGATCCAATTGCTCGCCGAAGCCGTCGGCGAGGCCAAGGACGATCCCGAATCGGTCAAACGGTTCTCCGAACGCATGCATACCGAGAGCGAACGCCTGACCAGGCTGGTGCAGCAGATCATCGACTTGTCCCGCCTCCAACAAGACGTGCTGAGCGAGGATTCGTCGGTCCTCAAGGTCGGCGACCTGATCGGCGAGGCCTGCGAGCACAGCCAGACCGAGGCCGAACGCAAGAGCATCGACATCGCCAGCCAGTGCGAGCCCGACCTGTTCATCTACGGCGACCGGGCGCAGATCCATGCGGCCGTGAGCAACCTCGTCGAGAACGCCGTCACCTACAGTCCCGACGAATCGAAGGTCTCCGTCACAGCCAAGTCCATCGACGGCGAAGTGCACATCACCGTGACCGACCACGGCATCGGCATACCCGATTCGGAGATCGACCGCATTTTCGAACGTTTCTACCGCGTTGATCCGGCGCGGGCACGTGCGACGGGCGGCACCGGACTCGGGCTGTCCATCGTCAAACACGTCGCGGCCAGCAATGGCGGCCGCGTCACCGTATGGAGCAAGCCCGGGCAGGGTTCATCGTTTACCTTGGTCCTGCCTGCGTATGCCCCTGACCTTGATGAGGAGCCCCAGTGACGAAAGTGCTGGTCGTCGAAGACGAAGCAAGTTATAGCGAAGCGCTTTCCTATGTCCTGCGCAAGGAAGGGTTCGAGGTCGCGATCGCCGAAACCGGGCCGGACGCGCTCACCGAGTTCGATCGCGGCGGCGCCGACATCGTGCTGCTCGACCTGATGCTGCCCGGGCTCTCGGGAACCGAGGTGTGCCGGCAGTTGCGGCAGATCTCGACCGTCCCGATCATCATGGTCAGCGCGAAGGACACCGAGGTCGACAAGGTCGTCGGCCTGGAGCTGGGTGCCGACGACTACGTCACCAAGCCCTACAGTCCGCGTGAGCTCGTCGCCCGCATACGGGCCGTGCTGCGTCGCGGGACCGGCGAGACCGAGGACGACTTCGGCTCAGTCGAAGCCGGCAAGGTCCGTATGGATGTCGACCGGCACCTGGTCACCGTGGACGGCGACGAGGTCCGGCTGCCGCTCAAGGAGTTCGAGCTCCTCGAATTCTTCCTGCGCAACACCGGCCGGGTGCTAACCCGTGGCCAGCTGATCGACCGGGTCTGGGGCGCCGACTACGTCGGTGACACCAAGACCCTCGACGTCCACGTCAAGCGCATCCGCGCCAAGATCGAACGCGATCCGGCCAACCCCGCGACCCTCATCACCGTACGAGGCCTCGGCTACAAGTACGACGCCTGAACCCTGCCGCAAGAGCGGCATGGTCCAGGCGTCGTGATCGGTGTATGTGGTCAGCAGCCCTTGGCCACCGAGGCCGGGCTCTCGAGTTGACCGTTCATCCAGGCGTAGCGCTTCGCGTACCAGTTCTGCACGTAGGTGACTTCGTCCTGGAACGTGTTGCCCTTGGGCGTGTAGCGACGAGCAGTGCTGGCCCAGCGGGACCACTCGTTGCTCGACTGCACGCCCATCAGGTCGGCGGTTGCCTGAGCACCGCCGGCACCGAGAGCCTTGAACACATCGCATTTCTGAGCCCATCGGGTTTCGACGGCGTTGAGGTATGCGGGGTCCTTGAACAGCTGGACGTACCAGTGGGTCGCGTTGTTGGGGTTGTGCGTCGACCCGATGCCCCGCATCCGCCAACCACTCGACGACGATGCCGTGGCGTCGCCGGTGATGACGCCGGCGCTGCGGTCGAAGTCCCATACCGGTCCCATCGCGAACCTGCTGGCCGGATCGGTCGAGTCGTTCCACGAGTAGAAGATGCTCCGGTAGAAGTCGGAGTCATTGTCCTTGGTGAACTCCTTGATCAGGTAGTAGTCGATGGACGAAGGCACGTCGAGGTACTTCGCGTAGCCGTCGACCGGATCAGCGCGGTTGGATCCGTAGAGCGCAGACTCGAAGGCGGTGACACGGGCCTTGAGGGCCGCCAGCTTCGCCGGGGTGTAGCCCTCGGCCTCATTGGGGGCCGGCTTGACCTCATCGGGGTCCTTGAACGTCATCGGGAACTTGTGCGGTGACATGAAGCCGAACTTGCTGGACGACACGCTGCGGCCATCGACCTCGACGACGATCCCCTTGGTCTTGCTGACATTGACGCGGTTGCTGTCGATCTTGATGGATTCCACCAGCAGGTAGCTGCCCATGTACTCGTCGTTGACGAAGACTTCGGTGTAAGCATTGCGCGGCGTCCACTTCAGTGTGTCTTTGAGCGAAGTGCCCAGGTCGTAGCCCACCTTGTCGCGGACTCCTGAAGGATCGATGAAGTGCGCCAGCAGGATGAACGTCCGGTCGCTCTTCATGCCGAAGCTTTCGGCGAATGCCTTCTGCTTGTCGATGAACTTGAGCTTGTAGGGCTTCTTGGCGAGCTTTGCCGTGGAGTTGCCGTGCAGACCGAGAGTCTCCAGCGCCATCGGCGCTCCACCGTTGAGCGTGGCAACGCCCGGATAGACGCCGCTCTTCGACGTGACGGCGACGTTCTTGTTGGTCGTCACACGGATGACCTTCGAGCTCAGCTGGGTCGGGCCGGGCATGAACTTGATCGTCGGCGAGGTTGCCGTAGAGGAACCGTTGACCGCGTCGGCGACGAGTCGGTATGACCGTGTCGACCATTGGCTGAGGCCGGTCAGGCTGAAGGTTGTCTGGATCTTGCCGTCAGCATCTTCGGCGACCTTGGAGCCGAGCGCCTTCCAGCTGCTGCCGCTCTTGTACTGCAAGGCGACCAGGCGGCCGGGGACCTTCGGCGTGAAGGTTCCGGTGACTTTGGCGTCGCCGCCGTCGCGAGCGATCGACAGCGAAGCGGCATCAGGAACGGTGTTGATCGTCGCCGGCGCACTGGTCAACGCTTCGTTGCCGCCTTCGGCCTGTGCGAATACCCGGAACTGGCGGGACGGCGCGGTGGTGCTCGCCGTGAACGAATAGGTGCCGTCGGCAAGCGTCTTGCTCGTCGCGTACGTGGTCCACGAGCTGCCGAGCTTTTGCAGCACGACGGTGCGCACGACAGGGGTGCCGATGTCGCCGCTCAGGGTGACTTTTTCACCCACCAGTGCGGGATCCTTGGAAACCGTCGGCGCGGCCGGCGTAACGGCTGTTGCCAGTGCGTGGACGCTCGACGTGTCGGGGGCTGCGCTGGCCGGCGCAGTCGCCATGACCAGAGCGGATGCGGACAGGCTTATGACCGCGAAGAATGTTTTGACGGTAGACGTGCGCATTTCGGTGGCTCCTTGACCTCGGCAATTGACCGAGTCCCCCGGTCAGTTGGGCCTGCGCATCCAGCGGTTTTCACTGCATGCACTTGATTTGAGCCAAGGCTATGGCCTGAACCGCCGGTGTGTGGGCGTTTTCAGACAATTGGGGAGCAACCGGATTTGCCGGTGCCTCCCCGAGTTATCGCCCTTGGTTTGCCACTGCGGCGATGGCGGCTTCGGCCGCCTCGGGGTCGAGGTACTTCCCGCCCCTGACGGTCGGCTTGAGGTTCTCGTCGAGCTCGTACAAGAGCGGAATGCCGGTAGGGATGTTGAGGCCGACGATTTCTTCCTCGCTGATGCCGTCGAGGTGCATGACGAGGCCACGCAGCGAATTGCCGTGTGCCGTCACGAGCACGGTCTTGCCGTCGAGAAGATCGGGCACGATCGCGTCATACCAATAGGGCAGCATGCGTTCGATGACGTCGGCGAGGCATTCGCTCCTTGGCTGCAGCTCATCGGGCAACGCGGCATAGCGCGGGTCGTTCGCCTGGCTGAACTCGTTGTCGTCGTCGATCGGCGGCGGCGGCACGTCGAACGAACGGCGCCACAACATGAATTGCTCTTCGCCGTATTCGGCGAGGGTGGCCTTCTTGTCCTTGCCCTGCAGCGCTCCGTAGTGACGTTCGTTGAGTCGCCATGAGCGGCGGACCGGGATCCAGTGCCGGTCGATGCCGTCGAGCACGATCTGCGCGGTCCGGATGGCCCGGCGCAACAGCGACGTATGGTGCACGTCCGGTGCAAGGCCGGCGTCGCGAAGCAGGCCCGGGGCGCGCAGTGCCTCTTCGACACCCTGCTCGTTGAGGTCGACATCGACCCAGCCGGTGAACAGGTTCTTGGCATTCCAGTCGCTGTGGCCATGACGCAGAAGGATCAGTTTGTAGGGGGCGCTCATAGCCGAAGATCTTACTCAGTGCGTCGAGGTCACTCTCCCGCGCTGTCCTCGATCTCGGCGGCGATCTTGCCGAGCGCCTGCACATAGTCGTCCTGGGACTGCGCGCCCTGGATCGCATACGTGCCATCGATCACGATCATCGGCACCGAATCGACGACCATCTCCTGAGCCGTTGCCAGCTGCATACGGACCTCGTCGCCGAAGTCGACGCCGGCCAGGATCTCGTCGGCCCGGTCGATGTCGAGACCGACGCTGCCGGCCCGCGCTGCGAGCGTGTCGTGATCGGAGATGTCGGAGCCCTCGAGGAAGTAGGC
>JALYQD010000113.1 GCA_030856025.1 Actinomycetota bacterium | reverse complement strand
GTTCGGCACAGGTTCGCGCCTGGGTGTCGTTGACGTTCAACGGACGCACCTACAGCGGCCGCAAACGCAACACCGAGGACGTCGCCCGCGACCTCGCGGCACGGCTGCCCGGGCTGACCCAGACACTGTCCGTGACTGGGGCCGGCCCGGCCCGCCCAATCGACGCGCAGACACTCTGCGAAATCGTCCGAGTTGCCTACGACCCGGCGGCCGCCACCTTGATCGACGACGTCCACGCAAGCGGCAACGCCCCGGACCTCACGTGGTCCGACGTCGGCCCCACGGCTACTGAAACGTCCTGGGATTCCTACCGCCACGACGGCGCATGGTCGCGCACCTGGGCCATGTCTGCCGCCCCCAGGGGCGAAGTGTTCTCCTCGGTGCTGACTCGCCTCCTGGCACCGAACGGCGATATCGACCGCAAAAGAGTGACAATCATCTACCGCCCACTGGACTCGGCCAAGGCTGCGAGAACCGTTGAGGCCGACAAACGAAACGCAGATTTCCGGATCAACTCATCGAACCGCCCGTCGGCTCGCGCCACCACATCATCGCGGTCGGCGGCCGCGACAGCTTCCGAGGAAGCCAAGGGTGCCGGGCTGGTCGATTTCGGCATGCTCATCACCGCGACCGTCACCAGCCGCGACCGCATGCCCGACGCGCGAGCCGCGATCGACAACCTCGCCGCCACAGCCCGACTGCTGATCAGACCCGTTCACGGGTCACAGGATTCGGCGTTCGCGGCATGCCTGCCCCTGGGCCTTGTTCTGCAATCCCATGCGCGGATCCCCACCGAAATCCGGGACGCAATGTGATCACCCGTCGTAGTCACGACACATCGACCGCCGCCGAGGACACCGCCGCCCTCCAGACCCGTGCAGCGACCAAAGCACTCAAGGAGTTGGAGGCGGACCCGACCAAAGCCGGATCTCGCGGATGGGCTGGCCACGCCGCCGGGGGAGTGGGCTACCTACAGGCACCCACCCAATGGCGAGGGACAACGGTCCAAGTCTGTGGCCTGTGGCCGTTCGCGGCCGGCTCGGGCTCACCGATGGTCGGTGTCCCGCTGGGACGCAACATGCTCACCGGTGGAACGTTGTGCTGTGACCCCATCAGCTGGTTCCAACGCGCGCAACTCATTTCTAACCCGTCAGCCTTCGTGTTGGGTCTGCCCGGGTTGGGCAAGTCCTCGATGGTGCGCCGCATGGCGCTCGGCCTTGCCGGCTTCGGGGTGAACCCGATGATCTTCGGTGACCTCAAACCCGACTACGTCGACCTGATCAGGGCCATGGGCGGTCAGGTCATCGAACTCGGTCGCGGGCGTGGCAGCATCAACGTCCTGGACCCTGGCGAAGCGTACGAGGCCGCCGAACGCCTCACCGGCACCGCACGCCAGCAAGTACTTGCCGACGCGCACGGCCGACGGCTCACCATGGTCGGCGCGCTCATCACCATCCTCCGGGCCGAACCACCCACCGATCGCGAAGAGACGATCATCGATCGTGCGCTCAAGATCCTCGACAAGAGGCACGAGGGGATCCCCGTCCTTGGGGATCTCCTCAAGGTCATTCAGGACGCACCCGAAGACCTGCGAAATGTGGCCCTCGACCGCGGTGACCTCAACCGCTATCGCGACATCACCGAAGGGTTGGAAGCAACCTTGATCGGCCTCACCAGTGGTGGCCGTCTCGGTGACATCTTCTCCCAACAGACGTCAGTGCCGATGAAACGTGACTGTCCGGTCGTCTTCGACATCTCTTCGATCGACGACTCAGAGATGGACCTGCAGGCGGCCGTGATGCTGGCCTGCTGGTCCTACGGTTTCGGCGCGATCAACGTCGCCCATGCCCTCGCCGATGCTGGCCTCGAACCGCAACGCAACTATTTCGTCGTCCTCGACGAGCTCTGGCGCGCCATCCGCGCCGGCCGCGGCATGGTCGACCGGGTCGACGCCCTGACCCGCCTCAACCGCCAACGCGGGGTCGGCATGGCGATGATTTCGCACACCATGGCCGATCTGATGGCGTTGCCCGATGACCACGACAAAATGAAGGCCCGCGGCTTCGTCGAACGTGCGGGCATGGTGCTGTGCGGGGGACTCCCGCAATCTGAAATGCCGCGCCTCAACGAGGCGGTGTTGATGTCCCACGCTGAAGAGCAGATGCTTATCGGCTGGTCCGCGCCGCCGTCCTGGGACCCTCAGAGTGGCCGCGAAGCGGCACCTCCAGGTCGTGGCAAGTTCCTCGTCAAGGTTGGTGGCCGCCCGGGGATCCCCTTCCAGGTCGCCCTGACCGACGTCGAGCGTGCCGTCAACGACACCAACAAGCGGTGGCACGAAAATATTGAGAAGTTCGCGTGAATTTTGACGCTTTTGGCCTGAACTTGAGCCTGCTCGGGGGTTGCAGCCTGTGTGGGTGCTCAGGTTCGCCGAACTCGTTCGCCCTCGATGGTGAGGTCGGGGTGCTCGACGGTGGCCAGGTAGCGGGTGGCGCCTTCGACGCTGAGTCCGAACAGGTCGCAGATGCGGCGGATGTCGCCGCCGGTGGCGTGGATCTCGTGGAGGATGCGGTCCTCGCGCAGCGCTTGGGGTCGAAGCGTGACGCCTTGCCAGGGGAACTGGGGGCCGACGGGGACGAGGCGGGGTGCGGTGCGCCTGTTGATGAGCAGGTGCGAGTTGGCACTGCCTGGCCAGGTCCGGTTGCGGTGGTCGAGCCAAGCCGTCAGCCGGGTGCGGGCGGGAGCGGCAAGCGGGATGTCGCGGCCGTTGAGGATGAGGCGTCCGTCGACGATGTCGGTGAGCCGCAGCTCGCGGACCTGCTTACCGGTCAGGGCGTGGAACGCGACCAGCGCGACCGCGAGTGCGACCACTGGGTCTGGAGAGTTCAGCTCCGCACGGATCACGGTGGCGTCCAGGCCACCGAACCGACGCCACCTGCACAAACGCCAACTCCACCGACAGATCAGGCAAACGAACCTGCGCGCATAGAGATTCCGGCCGGGGAACCACCGGACCCGACTGGTCTCATTGGTACGCAGGCCGCCCAATGAGCTCGACCCAGACCCGGCGCGGCACCGGGAGCGGCGCCGAGACAATCGCGCTCGGCGTGTTCATCACTTTCATGGTCGTGGCCCTGGGCACAACATGGACCGCGACACATCTGGCCGCCAACATCGACCGAGCACCGGCCCCGCCGGCAAACCCCTTTACGGTGCTTTTCGGGGTCTTCGGCGGCACCGTGCCGTGGACCCCCACGGCGACAAAAGTCGCCGCCGGCGCCGCGGTGGGGTTCGGCATCCTTGCCGCCCTGATCGGCTCAGTGGTCCTGAAGGTTGTCCGCCGGAGTGTCCGCGTCGACAAGGCCTCACCACACATGGCGCGCGGGCGCGACCTCGGTGCGCTGCGCAAACGCGCCGCCACTGCAACCGCCGACCGCCTCGGCGTAGAGGCCGGCCCAGGCATGGCCTTCGCTACGACTCTCTCCGGACAGACGCTGTATCGCTCCTGGGAGGACGTGATGACCGTCATCGCCGGCCCCCGAGTCGGCAAAACCTCGAGCTTCGTCATTCCCGAGATCCTCGACGCCCCGGGCGCGGTCCTGACCACCTCCAACAAGCGCGACGTCGTCGACGCGACACGTGGTGTGCGTTCGGTCGCCGGCCAGGTGTGGATTTTCGACCCTCAAGGGCTCGTCGCCGAACCACTCACCTGGTGGTGGAACCCATTGACCTACGTCACCGACGAGGTCAAGGCCCGCCAGCTCGCAGACATGTTTGAGGCCGCCTCCCACGAACCCGACGCGAAAGTTGACCCCTACTTCAACCCCAAGGGCCGCGACCTGCTCGCGAACCTGCTGCTCGCGGCCGCCCTGGACGGCCGCCCGCTGACACAGGTGTATTTGTGGCTGTCGAACGCCGTCGACGACACTCCCGCCGTCATCCTCGAGCACACCGGCTACAACCTGGTCGCCGCGTCCGTGCGATCAGTCTCAGCAGCAGCGCCTGAGGAACGCTCCGGCATCTACGGCAACGCCTCACAAATGGCCTCGTTCATGCTCAACCGCCAAGCAATGTCCTGGGTGGAACCCCCCACCGGCCCACCTGTGCCCCAGTTCGATCCACACACGTTCGTTCGAACCCGCGACACCCTCTACAGCCTTTCCAAGGAAGGCCAAGGCTCAGCTGGGGGACTGATCGCCGCTCTCGCGGCCGCAGTCTGCGAGGCGGCCGAGGACCTCGCCAAAACCGAACCCGGCGGCCACCTGGTCACACCGATGCTCGTCGTCCTCGACGAGGCCGCGAACGTGTGCCGATGGGGCGAACTGCCCAACCTCTACTCCCACTACGGCTCACGCGGCATCCTCATCTCGACCTACCTGCAGTCCTGGTCCCAAGGCGCCGAAGTGTGGGGCCGTAACGGCATGGCCAAACTGTGGTCTGCCTCCAACATCAAGATCTACGCCGGCGGCGTCGACGAGAACGACTTCCTGAGCAACCTCTCCAAGTCGATCGGCAACTTCAGCCACACCGCACCCTCAGTGACCAACTCCAGGAGCGGCCGATCGGTGAGCCGTCAGGAACGCATCGACGTGATTCTCGATATCGCCGATCTGAGGTCGCTGCCGCGCGGCCGTGCCGTGGTGCTCGCCTCAGGCACCCGGGCCGCGCTGGTACGCACCCTCCCATGGATGGACGGCCCACACGCCAAAGCCGTCAAGGACTCCATTGCCGGCACCCTGACCGGGGGAGCCACGCCATGACCGAACCGACCGGATGGGCCGACGTCGACGACGAGCCAACCACCGGGGCCGTCGACGAGGAAACCCCACAGCTCTACTACCCGTCACTTCCCGACTTCGTCGAGGAGTTCTTCCTCCCAATGTTCCGCCGCGACGTCACCAACATCGCTGGCCTCACCTGGTGCGCCCACTGGTGGCTGCACCCCGAAGCGACCTACCGCCTGGAAAGCCTTTGGCGATCCTGGGAACATCTACGCCTCGACGCCGCCCTAGGCTCCTCGGCCTGGCTGCGCGAACACGCCGACCACCACCTACCGATCCTCATGTCCGACGCCGGCCCCTTCAAGGGCTGCTCGATCACCAACGGCCACCAAGACCGTGACTACAAACTCCCGGCCGAACCGCCCCCCGACGGGTTGTACCCAGACGAGAACGTGCCGAACTGACCCCGGCTTGGCCCAGCGGGTGGCGGTAACGATGCTGGCACCACCGACCGATGGGCGTAAGCCGTTCCTTGACCGAGCGGCAGGGCGCTCTCTTCGCGCCATGAGCGGACGACTCCCCACGGCCCATCTGTGTGTCCCGTTTCGGATCAAAAGGCGCGACTTGTCCCACCAACCGTGAACAGAGGCATAGGTGTATGGGTACGGATTGTCCGGGTTGTCAAGAACCGGCGGCAATAACGCCTCACGCTGCCATCGTGGGGCAGAAACTAATGGCCATTGACACTTCGTTACGGTGGTATGCCCCGGGTGACAGGCCCTTGTCTGTTGTCGACGGTGAGAGTGAGTGTGCCTTGACAGGTGAAAATGCTGAGGGGTGGGGCAACTTCTGGTCGAGCTGGTCGATGCAGGGTTCCGGGGGAGGAGATGCTCGTGGGTGACCGGGGCGCGTCTCTGATGGGGTCGCTGTTGCCGAGCGGGGTCATGGTGGCCGAGCTTTTCGGGACTCCGCCCGAGCGGGCGCTATTGCCGAAGGAGGCCGCGACTGTCGTAGAAGTGTCCGATCGCCGCCGTGCCGATTTCACTGCGGGCCGCCACTGTGTGCGTCAGGCGCTGCGGGATCTCGGACTCGGCGCTGTCCCGGTGCTCACGGGGCCTGACGGGGAACCGATCTGGCCCGCCGGAGTGGTCGGGAGCATCTCGCACTGTGCCGACTACGCAGTCGCCGCTGTTGCTCGTCGCAGCACCGCCCGTGCGATCGGCGTGGACGCCGAGCCGGCCGAGGCCCTTCCCGATGGTGTGCTGGAGTCGATTACCTCGGTCCCCGAACGGGCCAGGGTCTCTGCTCTGCAGGAGTCCGACGGGAGCGTGCACTGGGATCGCGCGATCTTCAGCATCAAGGAGTCTTGCTACAAGACCTGGTATCCAATTGAGCGTCGCTGGCTGGGGTTCGACGACGTGGACGTCCGCATCGACGGGCGAGCCCGCGCATTCGAGGCGCGGGTGCTTGAGAGTGCGCGCCGCACGGACTTTCCCGAGGTCGTCCGTGGCCGGTGGTCCAGCGCTGAGGGGCTCATCGTGACCGCGCTGGTTCTGGACTGAGACCATGCTGCGACATAAAGCACCACGACTGCAGTGCGGTTCGGACAGTGTCGGGGTTCATCGACTTGGTCGCCACAGCGGCGTGCCCGTCGGGACGGACGAGAAGACAGTGGCGGGGGCCGGTGTGGTCGGGCGGGTAGGTGGCCGTGACGACACGCGAGTCACGGACCTGGCCCGCGAGACCTAGGGCGACCAAGGCGTCGGCCTCGTCAGTGACGAGGACGAACCGGTTGGCCCCGAGCAGGCCCAGGAGAGTTGTGGGACCGCCGTCGCATACGAGAGGCATGTCGTGCACCCGGCCGCCCCGTTCGGCCGCATCACCGAGGGCTCCCTTGTACACGAGGTCGGTCCCGGCCAGGTCCCCCAGCGTGGCTCGCTGCGCTGACTTTGATCGCAGCAGGACCTCCTTGACCAGTCGTTGCAGCGCCCGTGCTGGTGGCGAGGTGGCCGTGTTGAAGCGGAAGATGACGCCGGACAGCCGCAGCACCTTCTTGGCGATCGGACGCAGTTCGGTCTCGTAGGTGCCGAGGAGGGTCTCGGGGCCCCAGCCGTGGATCACCGTCGCGAGCTTCCAGCCCAAGTTGAAGGCGTCCTGCATTCCCACATTGATTCCCTGTCCACCTGCGGGCGAGTGGAGGTGTGCGGCATCGCCCGCCAGGAATACCCGGCCTGAACGGTAGGTGGATGCCAGGCGTTGCTCGCTCCTGAACCGAGAGATCCACTGGGGCGAACCGGGATCCAGGTCGATCCCCAGGATTGCTCTGGCGCTCTCGGCGACCTCGTCCAACGTGGCAGGGACGGACGGGTCGACATGCATGCGTGTGTTGTCCTGCACGACGAGACGGTAGGTGCCGTCGCGGAACGGCATCAGTGCGACCATCCCTCGCCGGGAGTGTCGAGCGAAGACCTGGTCCGGCGGTGGGACTCCGAGGCTGACGTCGGCGATGATCGCGGAGAACTCTGAGCCCTTGCCGCGGAAGTCGATACCAAGGATCCTGCGGACTGTGCTCTGTCCGCCGTCGCATCCGACCACATAGTCGAACGAGGCTTTGGTGTCTCCGTCCGGGGTCCGCAGGTCGAGTGTGACCGAGCCACCGTCCTGGGCGAGACCGGTCACCTCTGTTGAGCGCTCGATCCCTACGCCGAGCTCGCTCACCCATTCGGTCAGGGCGGTCTCGGTGTCGAGCTGGGGGATGATCAACATGTACGGGTGGGGGATGTCCAGAACTTCCATGGTGAGCGACCCCTCTTTCCCCAGTGACACGACGGGCGAGGCGACTCCTCGGCGGAGGAACGTGTCGAGGCGTCCTCGCTGGTCGAGGATCTCCAGGCTGCGTGGCTGGAGGCCGAACGCCCGCGAGTGACCGAACTGTCCGGCCCGCTTCTCGAAAATCCGAACGCTGACCCCCAGAGTTGCGAGTTCTCCTGCGAGCATGAGGCCGGCGGGGCCGGCGCCGACAACTGCGACCTGTGTCATTTGCCGTGATCCTTTCGTAGGACTATGACTGTGTATCCGTCTCGGTTTTCTGACTCGTCCACGAGAAAGCCGCTCTTGCTGCCCAGGTCTGCCATGTCCTGCAGACTCAGGTAACGGGGCAGGGTGCCGGCTGCGTAGAAGAGCCAACGCTTCCACCCTCGGGGCGGGACGTGCTCGACGAGCACTGCAGCTCCGCCGGGCTTCAGGACACGGTGGATCTCGCGCAGACCCTCGGGCTGGTCCCTCCAGTGTCCGAAGGACTCGGAGGAGACGACCAGGTCGAACTCGGAGGCTTCGGTCGGGATGGACTCGGCGGTCGCCAGAACAAACTCGGCCTGCGGGAGTCTTTCTCGGGCGACTTCGACCATGCGTGCTGCTGGGTCGATGCCGTGCAGGCGTCTGATCTGTGGCATCTCGTCTGCGAGGGTCTGGAGGAGGAGGCCCGTTCCGGACCCGACGTCGAGGACATGAGTTGCGCTCTTCTCCGAGCGAACGAGGTCGACGATGATCCGGTGGGCGTTGGGGCTCGACCGTCCGAAGACGCGGTCGTAGTGGCGCGCGACGCGTTCGAACTGGGACACGCCGTCTTTCTCGTAGCCGAACATCGTTCTCCTAGGTCAGTTGAGGTCGACGAAGTTGTTGATCGAACCCGAGATGGGTGTTCGTGAGACCTGGTGGTTTGCCCGGACGGTCATCTCCAGCGAGTCCTTTGGGACCAGGGAGATGCGCACTGACGGATCGACAACGGTCCCGCTCGAGGTGCGCAGGGAGGCGTGTGAGAGCCAGACGGCGAGGATCGTGCGCATCTCGAGCAATGCGTAGGACCGGCCGAGGCAGTTGTGGGGTCCGGCGCCGAAGGGGAAGTACTGGTACGTGGTCGGCTTCTCCCGGAGCCACCGCGAGGGATCGAACCGCAGTGGCTGGTCGAACACTTCCGGGTCGCGGTGACTTGCGAATGGACTGAAGAAGACCGTCGCCCCCGCCTGAACTGGGAGGTCTTCGAGGTGCCCGTCCGTGGCTGCGTACCGAAGACCGAATGCTGCGGGCGGGAAGAGCCGCAGGCTCTCCATGATCACCCGGTCCAGCAGGCGCATCTCGCCGAGCATCTCGACCGTTGGGACCTGTCCTGGCCGCAGGTGCGTGGCCACTTCCTCGCGCAGGTCACGCAGCACGTCGGGGTGCTGGTCGAGCAGCAGGAACGTCCAAGTGAGCGCGGCCGCCGAACTCTCGTGACAGAAGGCGGTGTACGCCTCGGCGACGAGTTCTCCTGGCGTGAATCCGTCTCCGTCGTCGTCCACAGCGGAAACCAGACGCCCGAGGAGATCATCCCTGTCGCCTGAGCTGCGGCGCTCCTCGATGAGGTGGTCCAGGACACGCTCGAGTTCGGACGCCGTGCGTTCGAGCCGCTGGTAGGGCAGACCCGGGAGTCGGAACGGGATGACGAAGCTCAGAGGGTTACTTCCCAGACGGAGGAGGTCTGTGGTGAGTCCGTGGACGGCGTCGCCGTCCTCGTCCCCGAGGTTCACGTCGAAGATGGTACGCAGGGCGACGTCGAGGGTAAGTCGGGAGAGAGTCGTCGACACGTCGAGCAGGGTGCCCTCCTCGAAGTCCTGAGCGGCGTCGATGGCGCACTGGGCGATCGTCTCGGTGTACTTCTCGACCTGCCTGGCCGCGAAGGCGGGTTTCATCAGCTGGCGGTGACGGCGGTGCCGGTCGCCGTTGAGCTTGAGCAGGCCCGACGAGAGACGGGACATTGCGGATTGGTCAGTGACGCGCAATTCCCGGAAGGCGTCCGCGACGAACGTCTCAGGCTGGGTGAACAGTTCACGAACGGCTCCCGACCCGAACGCGAACACGTACTGACGCCCCAGACCCGAGTAGGAGACCACTCCGGCGCAGGACGCGTCGTCGGTCAGCGACGCCAGCGGCGACCGCACAATCCGCAGACCCCGTCTGGGCGTCAGTCGGCGTTGGCTGATAGCCGCCCGCTGCGGCCTGGCGGCGCCGTTTGGGGCGACATCAGCGCGGTGCTCTTCGTCCATCTGTTTGGAAGGCCTTCCTCTTCGTCGACGGAGTCCCGTCCAGATGTGTGGGGCAATTCCCTGCTTGCGAGCCGGCAACGGGAGGTCTGTGGGTGGGGTTGGACATCATGCGGCGCATGTGATTGATTGTCCAAGTCTTACGGCAGTCATGATTGCCGTAAGAGCGACAAATTACAACCTCGAACCTCAGACAGAAGGGTCAACATGACCGAAACGCACCCTCGTGCCACTGTGCCGGAGCGACGCGATCTCCCCGCAGCCATCCTTCGATGGCTCCTCGTGGCGGTCTTTGCGGTGTTGGCTATCCCGAAGTTGCTGATGCTCTCCGCCGCCACCGCGCCCTTCGTCGATGCCGGGCTGTCCGAGTACTTCGTCGCAGCGATCGGCGTGCTAGAGGCGGCGGGCGCAATCGGCCTGGCGCTCCGACAGACGACGCGACTGGCGAACGTGGCGTTGATCCTCTTGACGATCGGTGCCGTCGTCTTCCATCTCGCCGTCATCGGAGGCTCGCCCGTTTCCGCAGCCGTCGTCCTGATCCTGCTCATCGTTCTGCTCTGGCTCCGCGCTCGAGCCGTGAGGCCAAACGCGGACGTACAGGTTCGCCGTTCCACCAACCAGGAGGCGTGAAAGTGTCAAGCCAACCGAACCCAGATCCGAACGTCCTCATCGTCGGGGCTGGCCCTGCCGGCCTGCAGCTCGCAAGCGACCTACAACAGGCTGGTGTCGCGTACGAGGTGATCGAGGCCCTCGAGGCGGGGGCGACGTTCCAGACCCTGCCTCGCCACCGTCAGCTCATCTCGATCAACAAAGTCAATACCGGCGGCACCGCGGGCGAGGAGCGCCTGCGCTACGACTGGAACTCGTTGCTGAGCGACGGCCGTGCCACCTTCCCCGCTTACTCCGACGAGTACTTCCCGTCGGCAGACGACTACGCCACGTATCTGGCGGACTTCGCCCGCGAGGGTGCCCTCAACATCCGGACCGGAGTGCGGGTGGAGAACATCAGCCGGTCGGGTGGGACCTACTCGCTCGAGTGCTCTGACGGCAGGGCGCGTTCAGCTACGAAAGTGGTGATCGCGACCGGTCTGAACCGCCGCCACGTCCCAGACATCCGCGGTGTCGAGCACGCCGAGCAGTACGCGACCTTCGACACAGACCCCCGGACGTTCCGTGACCAGCGGGTGCTGATCATTGGCAAGGGGAACTCCGCGTTCGAGACTGCGGAGTCCCTCATCCCGTACGCCTCGACCATCCACGTCTGCAGCCCCACCCCGTTGCGCTTCGCCTGGCAGAGCCACTACTTGGGTCACCTTCGCGCCGTGAACAACAACTTCCTCGACACCTACCAGCTCAAGTCGCAGAACGCCGCTCTCGACGCACACGTCGAACGTATCGAGCGCCGCGAGGACGGCCTCTACGTGACCCTGCGGTACTCCCACGCCGCAGGCCACGAGACGACCATTCGCTACGACCGAGTGATCTGCTGCACGGGGTTCCGTTTCAACCCCAGTGTCTTCGACGACTCGGCGGCACCCGAGACGTGCCACGACGACCGGTTCCCTTCGCTGACTAGCTCGTTCGAGTCGGTCAACCGTCCGGGTCTCTACTTCGCTGGCGCACTGATGCACGGGCTGGACTACCAGAAGCACACCTCCGGCTTCATCCACGGGTTCCGGTACAACGTGCGTTTCCTCGCGCGCCTCTTCACTGGCCACCTCAAGGAGGAGCAGCGGCTGGCAGCGCGCCACGACAGTGCATCGCTCGCTCGGGCGGTGGTCGACCGACTCAACAACGCCAGCGCGATCTTCCTGCAGCCCGGGTACTTCGCAGACGCGGCGGTCGCCGACGGTGACTCCTGGCTCTACCACCAGGACGTGCCCCTGGGATATCTGCGAGACCACGCCGCTGGTCGCCGATGGATATCGGTCACCTTGGAGTTCGGCCCGCACTCCGGTGACCCCTTCAACATCCAGCGTGAGCAGACCGAGGCTTACGCGGAGATCACACCGTTCCTGCACCCGGTGCTCCGGTGCCACGAGGGCGACGAGGTGGTCGACACCCTGCACCTCATCGAGGACGTGGAGAACACCTTTAGTGGCCCCCTCATCGAGGAGCCGCTCGAGGTCTTTCTCCGCAAGCACACGGCAGTTCGCGGGCCCGCGGTGACCTCGGTTGAACTCGTCCCGCCCACCGAAGTCTTCGCGGGCCCGCGGTGACTTCGGTTGAACTCGTCCCGCCCACCGAAGTCTTCTCTGCGAGCACAAACAGTTCTGCGCTTGCCAGATCGGTGGCCGCGGGTCGGCCGTGCCGGAAGCCGCGCACCAGCCAAGGGGAATCTTGATCGGCGATAAGCGCACTTTGCTGTCTGTCCTTCGTGAGCGTGTCGAGTCCACACCCGACACGCCTGCGTTCACCTTCTCGGGAGACGACGGGGTCGACTCGGTGAGCTTCAGTCGGCTCTACCGCGAAGCTCTCCGGGTGTGCGGCGAGCTGCAGGCTGCCACCAAGAAGGGGGACCGGGCCCTCCTTGTCTACGCGCCGAGCGTGGACTACATCGTGGCCTTCTACGGGTGCCTGATGGCGGGGGTCGTCGCTGTGCCCGTCTACCCCCCGACAGGGTCGCGGTTCGAGTCGGCGATCGCCAAGATCGCCGCGATCGGCCGAGACTGCGACCCGGCAGTGGTACTCACCGTCCAAGAGATTGCAGACGTCAAGGACGACCTCGCCCACCTCGTCGGTCAGCTGGCGACGGTTCGGTGGATTGCCACCGACACCGACAACGGTGAGGGCAACAGTGCCGCTTCAATCTCCGACGACGACATTGCGCTTCTGCAGTACTCGTCGGGCTCGACCGGCTCCCCGAAGGGAGTCGTGCTCCGGCACCACAACCTGGCGCACAACCTCGATGTGATCGGCGACAAGTTCGCACTGCGGCCGGAGGACTCGGCCGTCATCTGGCTGCCGCCATACCACGACATGGGGCTTATCGGTGGTGTCCTCGCACCCATCTGGCACGGCCTCACCGTCCACCTGATGTCTCCGTTCGACTTTCTCCGGGATCCGGGGTCGTGGTTGAGGAAGATCGACGAGACCCGCGCGACCGCGAGCGGTGGCCCCAACTTCGCCTACGACCTGTGCTCGCAACGAATGACCGACGAGGAGTGCGCAGAACTCGATCTCAGCAGCTGGAGGATCGCGTTCAGCGGGGCGGAGCCGATCCGAGCATCGACCTTGGACGCGTTCGCAGAACGGTTCGCGCCGCAAGGATTCGACGCTCGAGCCTGGTACCCCTGCTACGGGCTCGCGGAGGCAACGCTGCTCGTTGCAGGCGGAAGGCCCGGCCAAGGCGCCGCCGTGACGAGGTTCGACAGGCAAGATCTCGAGGTCGGACGCGCCCGACCATCGAGCGGCGGGACACCCCTAGTGTCGTGTGGCACTAGTCATCCGGACCAGGACGTCCGCATCGTCGCCCCCGGGACCACTCGCGACGTCGGTGCCGGCCGTGTCGGCGAGATCATCGTTTCCGGTGTCAGCGCTGACACCGACTACTGGTGCGACCGAGGAGACGCCGGTCCGGCGTGGTCGACCAGAGACGGCAGGCGGTACCTGCGGACGGGTGATCTGGGATTCGTCCACAGCTCCGAGCTTTACGTCACCGGGCGGCTCAAGGACGTCATCATTCGGGCAGGACGCAACTACTACCCGCAGGACCTGGAGGCGTCGGCCGAGACTGTCGACCTCGTCCGGCCGGGGGCGTCAGTCGCGATCGAGACCGTCATTGACGGGGCCGTCCAGGTCACCCTAGTGGTCGAACTCGTCGAGGCAGACACATCCGACCAGCGTCAGCGCGCAGTCGCAGCTGCCATCACGGAGCAATGCGTCCGAGACGTGGGCCTTGGCATCGAGCGTGTCGTCCTCCTGCCGAAGGGCAGCGTGCTCAGAACGTCGAGCGGCAAGGTCCGGCGCCAGCCGACGGCTGCGGCGCTCCAGAACAACGAAATCGACGCCACCTACGACACTGCCGTCGCGCGGCCGACGTCGACGGCCGAACGCGGCGGCAGGTCGAGCCAGGAAGCGGGCCGAGCAGACGCACCAGCACCGTCCGCGGTGCTGAACCATGCCTTGGTGCACGCCCAGGTCGTGACGGCTTTCGCAGAGGTCGGCATCAACCTCCCGCCAGAGGGAGGTCAGGTGCATATGGACTCTCTGCAGGCGCTGGGACTGGCCCACCGGGTCGGGCTGGCCTACCCTCCGGGGCCAGACGTGGCGGTCCTACTCGCTGGCTGTCGGGTGGAGGAGATCACGAGCTCCACGGTCGAAGAGCACCAGAGACGGGCGGCGGAGACCATGGCGCTCCCCGAGTTGACTTCTGCTCACACATGGGAACAGGCTGAGGCCCCCGGCGGTAGGACCTCCATCCCGTGCACGCCCAACCAGGTGGCGCTCATCCACTCGATCCTTGTCGGGGACGATCCCGCGATCGGTGTGCTTGC
>JALYQD010000102.1 GCA_030856025.1 Actinomycetota bacterium | reverse complement strand
AGTCCGGCCGGTCGACGCAAGGCGTTCCGGTCGGCCACGCGGTCAAGCGCACCTCCGCGCCGCAATCGGCGGTCGACGCGATGTTCCGGCAGGCCGGCGTCATCCAGGTCGACACGCTCGATGAGATGTTCGACGTCGCGCAGTTACTGGCCCATCAACCGCTGCCGCGCGGCAACCGCATCGCGATCGTCGGCAACTCCGACGCCATGGGCCTCCTCGTCGCCGACGCGGCCTCGGCGGTCGGCCTCGACGTCAGTGACCCCATCTCCCTTGGTGCCGACGCCGACGAAGAAGCATTCGAACGCGCCATCGAGCGGGCGTTGGTCAATCCCGACATCGACGCCCTCGTGGTCGTCTACATCCCGCCGCTCAACACCACCGGCGAGGACGTTGCCAACGTCCTGGCCGCGATCGGCGAACAGTCCGACAAGCCCATCGTGTCGACCTTCCTCGGCCGCGAAGGCGTCCCCGAGCTGTTGCGCGTCCCCGACCTCGGTGCGGCCGCGGGTCGCGGCTCGGTGCCTTCATACGCGGCTCCGGAATCGGCCGTGCGCGCCCTCGCCCGGGTGGTCAACTACTCCGAATGGGCGGCCAAGGACCAAGGCGAGTTCCGCATCGCACTCGATCACCGCACCGGCGACGCCCGCGCCATCGTCCGCGACGTGCTGGCCAAGGCGCCACGGGGAGCGATCCTCTCGACGGAGCAGGTGCACGACCTGCTCGCGTGCTACGGCATCGACATCTGGACCTGGGTCAACGTCCATTCGCGTGAAGAAGCCATCGCGGCGGGAGAGCAGCTCGGCTGGGACGTGGTGCTCAAAGCCGGAAGCGAGCATTTCCGTGCGCGCCCGGACCTTGCCCACGTATGGCGCGGCATCCACGACGCCGAGAGCATGGGCTCGGCCTGGGACGACCTCACCAGCTGGACCGGCATGCGTCGCGACACCACTTTCTTTGTCCAGCGGCTTGCCCCTGAGGGCATCCCGGTGTCCTTCAGCGCGACCGAGGATCCGCTCTTCGGGCCGCTCGTGTCGTTCGGTCTGGCCGGCGCGCCGAGTGAGCTCCTGGGCGACCGTTCGTACGGCATCCCGCCTCTGACCGATATCGACGCCCAGTCGATGATCCGCAACCTCAAATCGGCGCCGTTACTCTACGGCTACCGCGGCTCCGACCCCGTCGACGTGGCCGGCATCCAGGACATCATTTTGCGCCTGGCCGCGCTCAAGGATGACCTGCCCGAAGTCGCCGAGCTCGACCTCGAGCCGGTCCTCATCGGCGCCGAGGGGTTCACCGCGTTGAGTGCGCGCGCCAAGGTCATACCGTCCGAGGACCGCCGCGGCGAATGGTACGTACGGCGACTCAGTCAGCCTGCCGCGTCGGGGGATACGCTTTCGTAATGAGCATCGACCAGAACGCCGACCTGTTCGAAGCCGTCTCCAAAAGCGGCTACTACCCCGAAGTCGTCGCCGCGGGGCTCAACGATGCGCTCGCCGAGGAGCGGGTCGTCGACTATGTCCTGCACCACGAGCCGACGTTCGACCGCGACGAGGTCCGCCGGCACATGACTGTCCTCGTGCTCACCGACTCCCGCCTCGTCCTGGTCCATACCGACGAGCACCCGCCTGATGAGATCCTCACCAAGCCATACACCTCGACGACGAGTGAAGCCGTGCCGGTTTCGTCGGTCAAGTCCGTCGTCGTCACCCGTATGGTGACCGAGAAGTCCAAGGCTCCGGCGGAGGCCGTCATGACGATCGGATGGGGTGCAGTGTCGCGGCTCGACCTCGAACCAGCCCGCTGCGGGGACCCCGACTGCGAAGCCGATCACGGCTACACCGGCAACATCGCCGGCGACGACTTCACGTTGCGCCTCAGCGCGACCGCGGACGGGGGAGCAGCGGTGCAACGGCTGCTTGCCTTCGCCCGCTCGCTGTCTTCGCGGACGGCGCACGGCGCAAGCGCTGGCCTGCGTTGACCGCAGATCACCTGGCACCGGCCTTCGGCGGCCGCTCGCTCGAGATGGTGTTCCCCAGCATCGCCGCGGCACTCGCCATGCCCGGTTTCGAAAACGTGCTCAAGTTTCCCGAGGCCCCGCGCTATGTCGTCATGCTGGTCGACGGCCTCGGCTACGACCTGCTTCGGGACTGCGGGGACGCGGCGCCATTCCTGTCCTCCCTGCTCGTCGACGAACCGATGACCGTCGGTGTCCCGTCGACAACCGCGACGAGTCTGACGTCCCTCGGGACAGGTCTGCCGGCCGGTCAACACGGCGTCGTCGGCTACACCTCCCGGGTGCCCGGCACAACCCAGCGGCTCAACTCGCTCAAATGGGACCAGCCGATCGATCCGCGCCTCTGGCAACCGCACGCCACAGTCCTCAACGCCATGCTCGCGGCCGGCATCGACGCGAGCGTCGTCAACGAGGCGAAGTTCGCTGCATCCGGACTCACCTTGTGCAGTCAGCGCGATGTGCCCTTCCACGGCGTGAGCTCGGTCTGGGAGCGGCTCGACGTCATCCTCGACGCGGTCGAGGACAGCCCGCGCAGCGTTGTGTATGCGTATGAGTCCCGGCTCGACCACACCGGCCACGCCAAGGGGTGCCGCTCGGCCGAATGGCTGTCGATGCTGACGACGGTCGACACCGATCTGCAACGGCTGCGCGAAGAGCTGCCTGCCGACACCGTGCTGATCGTCACCGCCGACCACGGAATGATCGACCTGCCTCCCGACGGGCGGTTCGACGTCGACGAGCACCGCAATCTCCTCGACGACGTTGTGTTGTTGGCCGGAGAGGCGCGGTTTCGGCACCTTCATACACGCGGGGGGGCCGAGGCGGACGTCGCCGCCCGCTGGTCCGCTGTGCTGGGGGACCGGGCGATCATCCGTACCCAGGACGGCATCGAAGACTGGTTCGGGACGATCGCCCCTGAGGTGCGCCCGCGGATCGGCGACGTCGTCGTGGCTTCGCTCGGCGACTTCGCGGTGTTCTCGTCCAAGGAGTTCGCGATTGAGCTCAAGATGACCGGTTTTCACGGCTCGGTGAGCGCTTCGGAGATGCAGGTCCCGCTCCTGCTGGCGCGTTGAGTCAACTCTGTGGGACCGGGCTGGCAGGATTGAACCGTGGCAGATCTCAACTTCTATTCCGGCACAATGGACTGCGGCAAATCAACCCTCGCCCTCCAGATGGACCACAACCACAAGACGCGCGGACGGGTCGGACGGGTCTTCACCTCTCATGACCGCGCCGGCGAAGCCACCCTCTCGAGCCGACTCGGACTCTCGGTCTCGGCCATCGAGGTGCCGATCGACTTCAACTTCTGGCAATACGTCGTCAACGAGCTCACCAGCGGCGGCCGCATCGACTATCTCGTCTGCGACGAGGTCCAGTTCTACACCCGCGAACAGATCGACCAGTTGTCCAAAGTCGTCGACGAGTTGTCGATCGACGTCTTTGCCTTCGGCATCCTGACCGACTTCCGCACACATCTCTTCGAGGGTTCAGCCCGGCTGGTCGAGCTCGCCGACCGCGTTCATACGCTGCAGGTCGAGGCATTGTGCTGGTGTGGCGAACGCGCGACGCACAATGCCCGCACCGAGAACGGCGAGATGGTCACCGAGGGCGAAGTCATCGTCGTGGGCGACGTCGACGACGACAGCCACCCCACGCCGGTCACGGGTTATGAAGTGCTGTGCCGGCGTCATCACCGACGCCGTATGACCGCCGCGACCGCCAAGGCCGCCGCGTTGTCACCCGATGTACTGCCCTTCGCGTGACAAGGCGAAAATGTGCAGAGCGCCTAGCTTGCGGAGCGAACAATGGGTACAGCGCCTGAACGAGCAAGCGCGGCGAGCACGGTTGCCCTTCGCTCGCGGAGCTCGCTCCCGCTATGCGCTCTGGTCCAGGTCCGAGAGCAGGTAAACAAGCCCGATCAGGTTCTTCATGAAGGCTTCGCGCTTGTCCTTGGCGCCGAGCAGTTGACCGGTGAGGTCGGCGTAGGAGTCCTGCGCCCCGAGGATGGCGTCGATCAGGCCGTTTTCGAGCGCGGGGCTGGCCGCGACCTGTTGCGGCGTGTTGTTGCGCACCTGGGCAGCGATTGTGGGGTTCTCCAGCATCTTTCGGGCTATGTGTTCGCTGAGTGAGCCGATATCGCTGTGGGTGAACGCGCCGCCGTCGAAGATCTCGTTCATTCGGGCGATGATCTCGGCGAGCTTGGCCAGCTTGGGGTCGCGGGCGACGCCGGAACCGCCGTCCTTGAGCGGGTCGAGCAGCACCTGGTCGCCGCCGAGGTCGAGGCGACGGGTTTCGCCTTCGTGGTGGGCGAGGTCGGTGAGCACGACGTCGGAGAGGTCGATCGACTCGTGCCTGGACTCGGCTCGGATGAGGCGCGCGAACAACCGAAGGAAAATCGAGCGCTTCTCCAGATCGGTGTTCCCGTAGTCGATTATCTGGCTGAGGAAGTCATAGAGCCGCACATAGGTGTCGACGTCCTTGCGGAACAATTCGAGGGCCTCCACACCCGCCTTGTCGTCGATGAGGAGCGCGTGGTCGTAGGCCTCGGCGAAGCGCGACTTCGGTGCCGCGAACAGGCCTTCGAGCCGTTCGTGTGCCTTCGGACCGCCGGCGTCCTGGACCCAGGCGTCCGCGACGGCGTCGACCTCCTCGTCGGTGTAAATGCCGGCCGAGTCGAGCTTGGCGCGCAGGTCGTGGATGAGGTCGGGGTCGGTGGTGCCCGACAGCGCCGCCTCCTCGTAGTAGGGCTTGAACGATTCGACGATCTCGTCAGGTTCATTGACGAAGTCGAGGACGAAGGTGGCGTCCTTGCCGGGGGCGGTGCGGTTGAGCCGCGACAGGGTTTGCACGGCGGTGACACCGGAGAGCCGTTTGTCGACATACATCGACACGAGCAACGGCTGGTCGAAGCCGGTCTGGAACTTCGCGGCGACGATCATCACGTTGAAGCCGTCAGTGGCGAACGCGGCCGGCAATGAGCGGCCCTTGAGCCCGGGATTCATGGACGCCTCGGTGAACGGCTCGGGGCCCGACTCGGCATCTTCCAGCGAGCCGGAGAAAGCGACGAGCGTGGCGACATCGGTATGACCCTGCTCGGCGATGTAGCGGTCCATCGCGAGTTTGTAGCGAACCGCCTCCATGCGGGAGCCGGTGACGACCATCGCCTTGGCCTTGCCCCCGAGGCGCCACGCGACGTTGGAACGGAAGTGCTCGACGACGATCCGCACCTTCTGGCTGATGTTGGTGGGGTGCAGTCGTACCCAGTGCATCAGCTCCTTGACCGCTTCGGACTGGTCGACGTCGATCTCGGCGCCGCCGCCAGGTTCGTTTGTCACAGCGTGCGCGAGCTTGAAGGCGAGATCGTACGGCGTGTAGTTGTCGAGCACGTTGAGGATGAAGCCCTCCTCGATGGCCTGACGCATCGAGTAGAGGTGGAATGGCCGCGGTTTTCCGTCGGCGTCTGGGGTGCCGAAGAGTTCGAGTGTCTTGTTCTTCGGAGTGGCAGTGAAGGCGAAGTAGGAGATGTTGCCGCTGGCGGCGCGCTCGGTCATGGCAAGGGCGAGGAGGTCTTCGGTGCTGACTTCGCCGCCTTCCTCGACGTCGGCGAGTTCGGCCGGCGTCAGCACCTTCTTGAGCGCATTGGCGGTGGTGCCGGTCTGCGAGGAGTGGGCTTCGTCGGCGATGATCGCGAACCGTTCACCGGCGAGCTTGGCGTCGGCAAGGGCCTTGCCGACGAACGGGAACGTCTGGATGGTGA
>JALYQD010000092.1 GCA_030856025.1 Actinomycetota bacterium | reverse complement strand
CCCCAGCCGCCCGACGCTCAGGACTCCGAGCCCACGGCCCCCGTCGCGCCCCAGCCGCCTGACGCTCAGGACTCCGAGCAGACGGCCCCCGTCGCGAGCGATCCCGGCTTCTCCGGCGAGGCTCCGACGGTTACCCAACCGGTCGTACCCTCCGCTCCCGAGCCTTCCACGCCCGAGGCAGAGGCTCCCGAGTCCTCCGCGCCCGAGGCGCCGGCCGCGTCACAGAATGAGCCGACGGAACAGTTCACCCATCGCTTCCCGGAAAACAATGCTGCAGCGGCCTTCGGTGCCACCGCGGCGGCCGGCACCTCGACCCAACAGCTCCCGGCCTTCACCGAGCAGGGGCAGTCCGAAACGGCAGCCCCGCCGAAGCCGAAGAGGAAGCGCGGCCGAACCGCTCTCATCGCCGGCTCGGTCCTCCTGCTCGGCGCGGCAGGCGGCTTCGCCGGCGCGGCAGGCTATGACGCCGCCAACGGCGGCGATTCCGGTGTGGTCAACTCGCTCAACACCAAGGACAGCGGCCAGCGTGCTGCGACCGGTGCGGTCGAGAAGGTCGCCAAGAGCGTCCTCCCCTCCGTCGTCCAGATCAACGTCAAGGGCTCGAGCGAATCGGGTTCGGGTACCGGCATCATCATCAGCTCCGACGGGCAGATCCTCACCAACAACCATGTCGTCGAAGGCGCTGCCGACAGCGGCACCATCACGGTGTCGTTCAACGACGGGTCGATCAGCCGCGCCGAGATCCTCGGCCGCGACCCCGTGACCGACCTCGCCGTCATCAAGGCGAAGGACAAGTCGGGGCTGACCCCGGCCACGCTCGGAAGTTCCAATGACCTCCAGGTCGGCCAGGAAGTCGTGGCGATCGGGTCGCCGTTCGGGCTCGAGAGCACGGTCACCAGCGGAATCGTCAGCGCCCTCAACCGCCCGGTGTCCTCCTCCAACGGCAGCGGCGACGATCAGGGCACCGTGTTCCCCGCTGTCCAGACCGATGCGGCGATCAACCCGGGCAACTCCGGCGGGCCGCTCGTCGACCTCGACGGCCGCGTCGTCGCCATCAACTCGGCGATCCGCACCAATGGCACGTCGTCGGCGGATTCGGGTTCGATCGGCCTCGGCTTCGCCATACCGATCGATCTCGCCAAGAACGTCTCCAAGCACCTCGTCAAGGGTGAGAAGGTCGAGCACGCCCGCATCGGCATCACCGTCGGCAACTCGGTCGAGGAAGACGGCATCACGACCATCGGTGCCGAGATCAAGGACGTGACCTCCGGAGGCGCCGGCGACAAGGCCGGTCTCAAGAAGGGCGATATCGTCACGGCCCTCAACGGCAACGCGGTCAATGGCGCCGATGCCCTCGTCGCCTCGATCCGTGGCTACGAACCCGGCGAAAAGGTCGAGCTCACGTATCTGCGCGACGGCAAGAAGAAAACCACCGACGTGACGCTGTCCTCCGACGGCGGAAACCTCGGCAGCTAGTCGCCACTTCATAACGTCATCACCGGCGGGTGCCATAGGCCCCGCCCGTGATGACGTTATGGCGTTTTGTGGCGGGTGAATGTCCGATTTTCGCTCGCGCAATGTCGGTGGTCCTCACTAGCGTGGACGTATGCCCAAGACCCGAGATCTGTCGCTGCTTGCCCTGCTCACGACCGTGGTGCTGTGGGCGTCGGCGTTCGTCGCCATCCGCGCCCTCGGTGACGAATTCTCCCCCGGAGCACTCTCGCTCGGGCGCCTACTGGTCGCCGCCATCGCGCTCGGCGTGATCGCCTGGCCCAAGCACGAGCCGATGCCCAGGGGCAAGCCACTCGGACTCATCATCATCTACGGCATCTTCTGGTTCGGGGCCTACAACATCGCCCTCAACGCCGGCGAACGCTACCTCGATGCCGGCACGTCGGCCCTCGTCGTCAATATCGGCCCGATCCTCATCGCGTTGCTGGCCGGGGTCTTCCTCAAGGAAGGATTCCCCAAACCCCTGCTCATCGGCACCACCGTCGCCTTCAGCGGAGTCGCGCTGATCGCGCTGAGCACCGACAAGGACTCCACGGCGGTCGAGACGGCCAGCATGACCGGCGTCATCCTGTGTGTCGCCGCGGCTGTCTTCTATGCCGTGGGCGTCCTCACGCAGAAGCCGGCCCTCAAATACGTGTCGGCGATCCAGTCGGTGTGGCTGGCCTGCATCGTCGGCGTGGTCGTCTGCCTACCGTTTGCGCCGACCCTGGTCAACCAGGTGCAGGAGGCATCGACCGGAGACATCCTGATCCTGGTCTACCTCGGCATCTTCCCGACGGCGATCGGGTTCAACACGTTCGCCTACGCGCTCAAGCGCATCGACGCCGGCAAGGTTGCCGCGACGACATACCTCGTGCCCGCGGTCGCCACGTTGATCTCGTGGGTGTGGCTCGACGAGACGCCGGCAGCCCTTGCCTTCGTCGGTGGCGCCTTGTGCCTGATCGGCGTCGCCATCACCCGCGCAAAGCGGCGTCAACCGCAGCCTGCACGTGTAGTTGCGTCGTAGGGAACACCGGCACGTCCGTATGCGACTCGTCGACCAGCATCTCGATCTCGGTGCACCCAAGGATGATGCCTTCGGCGCCACACGTCACCAGCCGATCGATGACGTCGAGATAGACCGCCCGCGACTCGTCGGTCACGACGCCGAGGCAGAGCTCGTCATAGATGATGCCGCTGATCCGCCGGCGGTCCGCGGCGTCGGGCACCAGTACCTCGAGGCCGTGGGAGGTGAGCCGGTCGCGGTAGAAGTCCTGCTCCATCGTGAAGATCGTGCCCAGCAGCCCGACCTTCTTCAGCCCGCCAGCCTGGACTGCATCTGCGGTCGTGTCGGCAAGGTGGATGAACGGAACGGCGATCGCCGACTCGATCGCCGGAGCGACCTTGTGCATCGTGTTGGTGCACAACACGATCAGTTCGGCGCCGGCTCCTTCGAGTGATCGGGCCGCATCGGCGAGGAGCTCGCCCGCGGCATCCCAGTCGCCGGAGAACTGCAGCGCCTCGATCTCGGCGAAGTCGACCGAGTGCAACAGGATCCTGGCCGAATGCAGGCCGCCGAGCCGGTCGCGAACGAATTCGTTGGCCAGCCGGTAGTAGATCGCCGTGCTCTCCCAGCTCATGCCGCCGAGCAAACCGATCGTCTTCATGCGTTGAGCACTGCCTTCAGCCGATGAGGTCTTTGACCAGTTCGCGGATGATCGAGAAGCCGTTCTGCGTCAGGATCGACTCCGCGTGGAACTGCACGCCGCGGTAGTGGGGGCCGGCGACGAGGTGGATGTCGCCCGATGACGGCTCCGCCTCGACAGTGACACCGTCGGGCAGCCCGGTGGCCGGCACACGGGCGACGAACGTGTTGTAGAACCCGACCGTCTCGGGTCGCCCGAGCAGTTGCAAACGGCTCTGCGTGCCCTGGAAGACGATGTCCTTGAAGGCCAGGTCGAGCCCGATCTGGTGGGACAGCACCTGGTGCCCCAGGCATACGGCCAGGAACGGGCGCTTCGACTCCAGCAGACCGGCGACGACGTCGTGGAGGACCGCCATCTTGGGGTCGTCGAGCTCTCGCGGATCGCCGGGACCCGGCCCGACGACGACAAGGTCGTAGCCGTCGAGGTCGCCCGCCTTGTATGCGTCGTGCCGCACGATGTCGGTGGTCATGCCGAGGACGCCGAAGACGTGGCTCAGCATGTTGACGAAGTCATCCTCACCGTCGACGATGATGACCCGCTTGCCGACGAGCTCGGTCACCGGAGGCACGCCGGACTGGTCGGTGAGCCAGAACTGGCTCAGCCGCTGGTTGCGCGAACCGAGGGCGATCAGCACATCGTCCTCGTGGGTGAACGCATCAAAACCGTCGATCGGCATCGGCGCCTGGTCGACAAGACCGAAGGCGCTCAGGATTCCCGAAGCCTTGGCCCAGGTCTCGCTCGTCTCGTGGTCGGCGTCGGAGTCGCGGACGAGCGTGGCGCCGGCGGTGACCTTGAGGTTGCCCTCGAGGTCGATGTCGGCGGTACGGATCAGGATCGGCGCATCGGCCATCGGCGACCCGTCGTCGTCGCGGCCGATGAGGGCGGCGATCGACGCGTAGTAGCCGCGCCCCTCGGGCTCATACTGCTTGATCAGGCGGCAGGCGTTCTCGACCGGGCTGCCGGTGACGGTGGCCGCGAACATCGAGTCGCGGAGGACCTCACGCACATCGCGGTTGGTGCGGCCGGCGAGCAGGTATTCGGTGTGCACGAGGTGGGTCATCGGCTTGAGATAGGGGCCGAGGACGAGGCCCCCCTCGTGGCAGATGTCGCACATCATCTTGAGCTCTTCGTCGACGACCATGAAGAGCTCGTAGATCTCCTTTTCGTCCTGGAGGAACTTGAGGAGCTCGCGTTTGCGGTCGGCAGTGGTTTCGAGTCCGCGCAGGCGGAACGTGCCGCTGATCGGGTTCATCCGCACCTGGCCGGCTTCGACACTCACATGGCGTTCAGGGCTCGCGCCGATGAGATAACGGTCGCCGGTGAAGATGCAAAACGTCCAGAACGCGCCACGCTCCCGCTCGAGCAGCCGGCGAAACACGGTGAGCGCGCGATCGTGGTCCCAGTCGGCGACCTTGGCACGGTAGTTGCGTCCGACGACGAGGTTGGCACCCTCGCCCTGACCGATCTCGTCCTCGATGATGCGCTCGACCATGGCGGCGTAGTCGGTGTCCGTCGTGTCGAAGCCGCCCTTCTCGGTGAATTCGATCGGTGCGTCCGGCAATACCTTGAGCAGGTCCGCGAGCGGCACGTGCTCTTCGTGGACGATCTCGATCGCCGACAACGGCGTACCGTCCTGATGGGCCTCGAATCCGCGTTCGCGCACCTGCGCATACGGCACGAGGACGAGCTGGTCCCACGAGCGCTCGACACCGGCGGTCAACGGCACGTCGGCGAGCAGCTCCAGGTCCGAACGCGGGCCGCCGACAAGCGTGACGGTGTCGGAGTCGCGCACCCGGATGAGGGCAAAGGCGGGGAGAGTCAGGAGATCGTCGAGCATCAGGGCTCGATCCTATCGGGGGCACCCGGCGACTCCCTCGCTACCGGGGACCTCGACGACGACCGGGATGCACGACCGACGACTGGCCGGAAGGTCGTCCGATGGCTCATCGGTTGGTACCGTCGAATCATGGATCTAACACTGCGCCTCAACCAGAAGGAAGCGGCGAGGCTTCGCAAGCGGGCCGAAGTCGAAGGCCTGACCGAACAAGCGCTCGCACTCACCGCGATCAGGCACTTTCTCGACGCCGGGACTCAGCCCGATGCCGCGGCCGGACCCGTCGACGAAGTGAAACGCCGCTACGCGTCGGCGCTCAAACGAATCGGCGAATGAACACCGCCCTTGTTCTGCGCGGACGCGCATGAACATCGACCTCGACGAGCTCGAAAGGGACGTCCGCGAGATCATCGCCTACCCGAGTGTCGGTGGCAGTGACGCCGAGGTCGACGTCCAGGAATGGTGCGCCGAGAGGCTCGCCGACGCCGGCCTCGAAGTAGACCACTGGCAGCTTGATCTCAACGAGCTGCGGACCGCTGATGACTACCCGGGCGAGGAAGTCGAGCGGCTCGAGGCATGGGGTGTCGTCGGCGTCTCCGGTCCCGGCGAGCCTGCGCTCATCCTCAATGGCCACGTCGACGTCGTCCCCCCCGGCGACCTCGCCGCGTGGGCCGACGCCGATCCCTACACACTCCGCGAGCTCGACGGCAAGTGGTACGGCCGCGGCACGTGTGACATGAAGTCCGGCGTCGTCGCGATGATCGCCGCCGCCAGGGCCGTTCGCGACCTCAGGCTCGAGCGGCCGTTCGCGGTCCACACGGTCATCGGCGAAGAGGACGGCGGGCTCGGCACGTTCGCGGCCCTGCACCGCGGCCATACCGGCGAAGCCTGCGTGATCGCCGAACCCACCAACGGCGACATCGTGTCGGCCAATGCCGGCTCGCTGACGTTCCGCCTCGAGGTACGCGGCGCCGCGACGCACGGTTCCATGCGAAACACCGGAGTCAGCGCCTTCGAGAAGTTCGAAGTCCTCCACAAGGGTCTGCTGGCCCTCGAAGAGACTCGCAATGCCAATCCGCCCGAGCCGTTCGGGCCTACGCCGTGGCCGCTGTCGGTCGGCATCATCCACGCCGGCGACTGGGCCAGCACCGTCCCCGACCTCCTCGTCGCCGAGGGCCGCTATGGCGTCATGCCGGGCGAATCGTTCGTCGCGGCCAAAACCGCCTTCGCCGTGGCCATCGCACGAGCAGCCTCCAATGACGACTGGCTCCGCCTCAACCCGCCGGACCTGACCTGGCCGGGCGGTCATTTCGCGCCGGGCCGGTTGCCCGAAGGCCACTACCTGCTGGACGAAGTCCTCGATGCGGCGGTGGAAGCCGGCGCGGCCAAACCCGAGGCCGTTGGCGCTCCATACGGCTCCGACCTGCGCCAATACGCGGCGGCCGGCATACCGACCGTCCAATACGGTCCCGGCGACGTGCGCGATGCACATTCGGTCGGCGAACACGTGCCCATCGAAGAGGTCGTCGCCTGCGCGCTGGCCTACGCCCATCTGATCGTCACGCGGTGCGGAGTCAGGCCTTGAGGCTCGCGCTTCGCATCGCCCTGCTCGCGCTCGGCCTGCCGCAGATCGCCATCGGCGTATGGGCGCTGGCCTCACCCAAGGGCTGGCACGACACGTTTCCCGGACTGGGGCGGCACTGGCTGGACAACTACGGCCCTTACAACCAACATCTGAGCACCGATGTCGGCGCGACGTTCCTCGCCATCGGCACGCTGTTGCTGATCGCCGTCTGGCTGCTGGACCACCGCACAGTCGTGATCGCCCTCGTCGTCTACCTGGTCTATGCGATTCCGCACACGGCTTTTCACCTACTCAACGACAATGTCCTGACCACCGGCGAAAGGGTCTTCGATGGCATTGTCCTGACCGCGACGGTCCTGGGTTCGGCGGGACTTATCTGGGTTTCGGGTCTGATTTCGCGATCGGCACATACTTCTGCGCCGTGACCCGGCCGCCGGTCGCGAAGTCGACGGACTGGAGCCCGACCGGGCGACCCTTCCTGAACGTCACGATCGTGACTTGCGCGTCGCGGCGGAGCTTGCTGCCGAGTGCGAAGGCATAGACCGCGCCGCCGGTGCTTCCGGTGGAAAGTGTGACCGTCTTGCGGCCGTTGGCGCCGGCCACCACATCGGGTCCGACCTGCCGGTGCAGGTGACCGGTGAGGACGAGATCGACGCAACCGGAGCCGGCGACGTTGGTCACCGCCGAGGGGCTGTGGGCGAGCAGCACGCTGACGTCGCCGTCATCGCAGGCCGTCTTGGTGAGCGCCTTGTCCTGCTGGCGAATCGCGGCGATCGAATCGGACTCGTCACCGCTGTAGCCGGCGGTCAAGCCCGAGCTTCGTGGATCGCTCGAGCCGACGAAGCGGATGCCTTCGATCGTGCGCGGTTTGCCGTCGAGGACCTTGAAGCCTTCTGACCGCAGGGCGTTGCGTATGAACGGGCCGGTGTCGTGGTTGCCGGCGACGGAGATCTTGTCGAATCCCTTGAACTGTTTGGCCACCGAGTTGATGCTGAACGCCTCCCACTTGCCGCCGGCCGAGGTGTCGTCACCGAGGTCGATCAGCATCGACGCCTTGGCCTGATCGGCGATTGCGCGTGCGGCCTGGTCCATACCGATGTTGTCGTGCCGGTCGGTGACGACGATCGCGGTCTTCTCGCCCTTGCGGGGGGTGCGGACGGCGACCTTGCGCGACTCCTCGGCCAGTTTTCCGTAGAAGTCGACAGAGGTCCGGTAGGTCGCGATGGCGCTTTCGATCAGAGCCGTGCCGCCCTTGCTGGCCGCGCCTTGGGAGATCTCGACCTTGTCGAGCACCGGGTCGGTAGGGATGTTGGGGACGACTGCGGTCAGGTTGTTCCATTCCATGTCCGTCGCGTCGGCGGGCGAGCGGGGTCGTTCGGGTGCGGCGATGAGGGCGAGCGAGACCGCCACTGTGGCGGCCACGGCCACGCCGGCTGTGACCTGCTTGCGCGTGGGCGAGTCCGAATGAGCCAGGAGCGACGCGCGCCGGTCGGGACCGACTGCCCGCCAGGCGAGGACGACGACGAGGACAGTCAGGACTCCGACACCCACACCACGGAGCAGGGCATCGAGCAGCATGTCGGCGACGGTCGACGCGACCTTGGCGATCTCACCTTGCGGCTGGCTGGCGATCACGGCATCGCGGGCGACCAGCTGGTCGAGGTTGCTGACGTCACTGTCGCCGAGGTCGATGTTGACGCCGACGTCGAGCGGCTGATCCACCGGCACACGCATACGTGGGAGGACCGGACCGAAGTCGATCGTGGCGTAGCTGTCGAAACGGGGTTCGACCGTCGCGTTGTGCGCGCCGATCACGACGTCGCGGGAACTGTGCTCGAACGTCGCGGTGGCCGTGGGGAGTCCCACGGCGATCGCGATGAGGGTCAGCGCGACGACCCTGAGGCCGACCGCCTTGCGGGAAAGGTTCATCCGAGTCGTTGCAGCCAGCGATCGGTGGTGCCGACGGTGGTTAGGAGCTGCGTGGCGCGGGTCAGGACGACATACAGCGTCCGCCAGCCCGACGGAGACTCGTCGGTGATGGCGTCGGGTTCGACGACGATGACGCCGTCGAACTCCAGTCCCTTTGTGTCGAGGCCGTCGAGCAGCTTGACCCGTCCGTCGAAGCTCGCGAGGGTCGCGGCGAGGGGTCCTGCCAACCGTCGGCGGTCCTCGACCGAGGCGACGACGGCGATCGTGCCTTCGACGCGGCCGCCGATGTCCTCGATCGCGGCGATGAGCGAATCCGTCGCTTCTCCGGTCTTGGCCAGGCCACCCCTGACAAGAACGTGTTTCGGCGACTCACCGGTGCGACGTACGGCGTCGGGGAGATCGGGATTGGGCACCGCGATGCGCGCGACGCCGGCGGCGAAGTCGTAGATCTCGGCCGAGTTGCGGTAGTTGGTCGACAACCGGAAGGCGTGTTCGGGCTTGCCGTCCAGTGCCTTCGCCCGCGCGGCGGCCGACTCGGCCGGGTAGGGCCAGGAAGACTGCGCCTCGTCACCGACGATCGTCCAGCTCGCATAGCGGCCACGGCGTCCGAGCATGCGCCACTGCATCGGCGACAGGTCCTGGGCCTCGTCGACGAGCACATGAGCGAATCCGTCATCGTCGATGCTCTTGGTCGCCTGCAGTCGCTCGTCCCGGTCCTCGCGTTCGCGCCGCTCGAAGCTCATCAGCTGCTTGGGGGCGTCATACTCGTCGTCGGACTCGGACAGGACCTCGCCGAGGAGGTAGCGGAGCTCGTCGATCAGCGGGACGTCCTCGATCGCCACATCTGTATCGGACGCAGCGTCTTGTCGCCACGACGCGCGCAGGGCACGGAGCTCTTCGGGTGAGAAGGCGCCGCGGGAATACTGCTTGATCCGGTTGCCGAGGGTTCGCCAGACGTCGATCGCGTCGAGCGGCGGCCACCAGGCTTCGACGAAGTCGATGAACGAGTCATTGGTCGCGATCTCGTCGATGAAGCCTTCTTTGCCCTTTTCGAGCGCACGCTCACCCTCGACCTGCTTCCACAGGGCGTCGATGAGGTGTTCGGGCGCCTTGGAGTATGCCCGGTTGCGCTTCATGCCGTTGCCGAGGAGATTGCGGCGGAGTCGGAACAAGTCGCGTTCGTCGAGGCGGAGGACGTCGTCCTTGTAGAAGAAGCGGAAGGCGTCGGGTTCGCCCGGCTGTGCGGCCGTGACCGCGTGGCCCAGGACGTCGGCCATCCGGACCGAGCCCTTGGCGGCGGCGGCGATCGGTTCGTCGTGGCGGATCGACTTGACCCCGTCGACGACCTCGCCGAGGGACCGCAGCGTGACGCTCGTTTCACCGAGGCTCGGCAGGACCCGCTCGATGTAGTTCATGAAGACGTTGGACGGGCCGACGACCAGGACTCCGCCGGACTCGAACCGGCGGCGGTCGTTGTAGAGAAGGTAGGCCGCGCGGTGCAGGGCGACAACGGTCTTGCCGGTGCCCGGTCCGCCACCGATCGTGGTGGCGCCGCGGCTTGGTGCGCGGATCGCCTCGTCCTGCTCCTTCTGGATCGTGGCGACGACCGAGTGCATCGTGCTGTCGCGGGCCCGGCTGAGGCTCGCGAGCAGCGCGCCCTCACCGATGATGACGAGGTCGTCCGGAGCGTTGTCGGCATCGAGCAGATCGTCCTCGACACCGATCACCTTGTCGCCCGAGCAGCGCAGGACACGTCGGCGGATGACTCCGGCCGGGTCCTGCGCGGTGGCCTGGTAGAAGATCGCGGCGGCAGGCGCACGCCAGTCGACCACGATCACATCGCGGTTTTCGTCGCGGACGCCGATGCGGCCGATGTAGCGGGATTCACCGTCGAGCAGATTGAGCCGGCCGAAGACCAGTCCGTCATGGGCGGCATTCAGCGCCGAAATGCGCTTGGACGCCTGGAAGACCATGGCGTCGCGCTCGACGAGTCCGCCTTCATTGCCTATGTGACCGCGCGCGAAGCCTTCGGCGACAAGCGATTGCGCCATTTTGGCCGACTCGCCGAGGCGCTCGTACACGTTGTCGACGTATGCCTGTTCGGCAGCGATCTCCTGCTGGGCTACATGCTCAGCGCTGGTGTCAGACACCGATCTCCTTATGGGCCAAATTCAGAACTCATAAGTCTATGCGGTCGATTGTTATTCCCGCAGGCTGCACCGGCATTCGGGACGATCTTTCTGTCGCCTATTTCACCTTGGCGGTGGGCTTGGACGTCTTCGAGAGGTTGGGGTAGCCGGGCTTGGCGCCCGTGACCTTCACCGCGACAGTCTTGCCGCGGTCGGCGGACGTCAGCTTGTAGACATCGCGGGTGCCGCCCTTGACGGCCTTGCCCGATCGGTACCACTGATAGGTGAAGCCGACGCCGCTCGGCGACCACGTGCCTGGGGCGAGCTTGATCCAGGTCCCGACGGTTGCCTTACCGGTGATCGTGGGGGCCGCGCTGTTGACGAGGACCGGCGCCTTGACGACATCGGTGGCCTTCGACGTCTTCGAGAACGCGGTGTAACCGGCCTTCGTGCCGGTTACCTTGACCGCCACCGTCTTGCCGAGGTCGGCCTTGGTGAGCTTGTATGTCGTCCGGGTCCCGCCGTCCACGGCCTTGCCGCTGCGGTACCACTGGTAGGTGAGGCCGACACCGGTTGGAGCCCACGTCCCCGGGTCGACATTGATCCAGGTCCCGACCAGCGATGCGCCGGTGATCGAGGGGGCAGCGGTGTTGGACACCGTTCCCGGGCCGACGACTGTGGTCGGCGCCGAGTCCTTCGCCAGGGTGGTGAACCCGTCCTTGTTGGCGGTGACGCGGACGGTGAGCGTCTTGTCCAGCTGCGACATGGTCGGGACGAAGGTCTTGCCGTTGGCATCCGGGATCGCCACCACGCCGGTGAACCACTGATAGCCGAACGTCACGTCGCCCGGCGTCCAGGTGCCCTCAGCCGCGGTCAGCGGCTGGCCGACTTTCGGTGTGCCGGTGATGGTTGGTGCAGCCGAGTTGGTGAGTGTGCCCAGCGCGATGGCGGCGGTCTGTGCAGAGGTCTTGGTCAGCGAGGTGTAGCCGGCCTTGGTGCCTGTCATCCGCACCGAGAGCTTGGTGGCGAGATCCCCGCCGGTCGGCACATAGGTCGACTTGGTCGCGCCCGGGATGACGACTCCGCCACGCAGCCACTGGTAGGCATACGTGAGACCGGTCGGCGTCCAGATGCCTGAGGCGGCGGTCAGTGTCGAGCCCACCTTGGTCGTGCCGGTGACCTTCGGGACCGCGGTGTTGCTGACGGTGCCGGCGGCGATGGCAGCCGTCGCCGCCGAGGTCTTGGTCTGGGTGTTCAGGCCGGACTTGGTCCCGGTCACGCGGATCGAGATCTTGTGCGCGAGATCGGAAGCGCTCAGCACATACGAGGTCGAGGTCGCCGAGGAGATCACGGCACCGTCACGCAGCCACTGGTAGGTCAGGCTGATGCCCGAAGGCGTCCAGGAACCCGCCGCGGCGGTGAGCATCGAACCGACCTTGGTCGTGCCGGTGACCTTCGGGACCGCACTCGTCAGCTGATCCTTGAAGTGGATGAATTGGGTGGGGTAGGCGCTCTCGCCCTTGACCACCTTGATCTTGCGGAACATGCCCTTGGCGTAGTAGCCGGGGTAGTTGTCCTCGCTCGTGATCAGGTAGCCGGATCCGACCTCCTCAACGTAGACGACGTGGTTGCGTCCGGGCCAGGCGCCGATGGCTCCGACCGAGGGATTCGCGTCGACGGTGACGCCGTTGGACTTGGCGCGTGAGGCCCAGGTGTTGGCATTGCCCAGGTTGTAGGACGGTCGCGCAACGCCGTTCTTGCCCAACCGGTAGGCCGTGTAGTTGGTGCAGTTGTGCCCGCCGTACATGCCCCAATGGGAAGAGGCCATGGCGTCGGCGTATCCCGAGTCGGGATCGCACTTCTTGACGTCCGCCTTGGCGACGCCCGAACAGATCAGCGTTTGCGCGCTGGCCGGGCTCACCGCCAGACCGACTGCCCCCAACGCCACGACGGCAAACACCGACGTGGCCACTGCCCCGATTCGATTCACCGAACAAAGATAGCGGTCAATTCACTCTCGTATCACAAGAACGAGTAATTAACTCCTGTAACACGCCGAATTGACCGCCATTACTTTGTCCGCGTCAGGGAGTTGTCGCGACCTTGGTCGTCGCACTCGGGCCCGGTGAGACCGAATACTGCGACAGCCGGGCCGAGTCATCCGCGTTGGCCACTGCGACCCGGAAGTAGTACTTCGTGTTCGGCTTCAGGCCCGTCAGGTCGCCCGAGTTGCCGGCGAACGACACGTACTTCGGCGACGCCATGTTCGAGCTCGTCGAGTACTGGATGCGGTATCGCGGAGCGGTCGCCACGACGTCCCACGCCAGTGTCAATGTCGTCGACGACTGCGCGGTCGACCTCAGATGGCCCGGCGCACTCAGGTCATAAGCCTTCGTCTTCGCGCTCGGATACGTCTTCGGCGTGTATGCCGTCAACCGTGCCGTGTCGGCCGCATTGACGACCGAGACCCGGAAGTAGAACTTCGTGTTGGAAGCCAGACCGGTCACAGTGCCAGTGTTCGTGTCGAACGAAACGTACTTCGGGTTGCTCATGCTCGAGCTCTTCGAGATCTGGATCCGATACCTCTCCGCACCGGCAACCGCGTCCCAGGCAAGCGTCATCGTCGATGCGCCCTGCCCGGTCGATCGCAAGTGCTTCGGCGTGGTGAGCGGCCCCGGAGGGGTCACGTCCGCCGGGGCGATTGCGGCTGTCTGGGCGGAAGTCTTCGACAGGCTGTTGTGACCGGCCTTGGCGCCGGTCACCGTCACCGACAGCTTCTTGCCCAGATCGCCGGCGACCAGCACGTATGTCTTCGCGCCAGCGCCTGCGATCGGTGTTCCATCGGCGGACCATTCATATGTGAAGGTCACGCCTGTCGGTGACCAGGTGCCGTTGTTGGCGGTGAGCGTCTTGCCGACCTGGGCGGTGCCCGAAACCGTCGGCGCCACTGTGTTCGCCACATCGGGCTGAGCCACAACTGCCGTTTCAGCCGACGTCGTCGACAGGCTCGTGTAACCGGCTTTGGAGCCCGTCACCTTCACCGACAGCTTCTTGCCCACGACTGAGGCAGTCGGCACGTATGTCTTGGCCGTCGCACCGCTGATGACGATGCCATCGACCAACCACTGGTAGCCGTACGCAACACCCGAAGGAGTCCAGCTGCCGTCCTGTGCGGTCAGGGTCTTGCCGACCTGGGCAGTGCCCGTGACGGTTGGCGCGGTCGGGTTGGTGAGCTCGCCCTTGGCGACAACAGCGGTTTCTGCCGAGGTCTCCGACACGCTGACCAGGCCCGACTTGGAGCCCGTCACCTTCACCGACAGCTTCTTGTCCACCACGGCGGCAACCGGCACGTATGTCTTGGCCGTCGCGCCGCTGATGACGGCGCCATCGGCGAGCCACTGGTAGCCGAACGCGACACCCGAAGGAGTCCAGTCACCGTCCTCGGCGGTCAGCGTTTCGCCGACCTTGGGTGTGCCCGTGACGGTCGGCGACGCCGTGTTGTCGATGACGTCTGCCGCACTCTTGTAGACGAGGTCGTTGTCGAGATTGGTGGTTTCGCCCAGCGTTGCCGCGATCGTGGAACCTTCGGATTCGGTGCCGCTCAAGACGCCGTCGGCGCCAGTGTAATAACGCGGGACACCGGCGCACTCCTTGTCCGGGTTGACGACGAGCTTGTAGCTGCCCGTGGACAATCCGGTGATGCCGAACGAGCCGTCTCCACCGGTGACGCCTTCGCGTGCTGCGAGGTTGCCATCGGCCGTGTATGCCTCGACCGAGCAACCGGCGACAGGATCACCCATGGGGTCGACCACTGTGCCGGCGATGGTGCCGCCCTCTTCGAGAGAGGCATTGATGCCGGTCCTGTCCTGGCCGATGGCAAGTGCCACCGGGGTTGCGGCGGCCGGGCCGGCGCTTTCGTCGACGCCGTCATAGAACTGGGCCGCGGCGACAGACGGTCCGCCGATGCGCCCGAACTCGACCCGGTAACTTCCCGCAGCGAGGCCCGAGACGGTGTAGTCGGGTTCATCGGGAGTGGTCTCGGCGAATCCCGCAAAGTCACCGGATGGGATGTCGACGACGGTGACGATTCCGTCGAAGCCGTAGTCAGCCGAACCGTTCGGGAACGAAACCGTACCCGAGATCGACGAGCCCAGTTCGAGGATGGCGTTCTTTCCCGTCACCGTCCCACCGGTCGTGACCGGGACATCGGTGGCCGAGCTGATATTCGACTTGTTGTCGAAGAATTCGGTGGCGTAGACCTCATTGACATAGTCGGTGAATTCGAGACGATAGGTTCCCGCAGCGAGGCCGCTCACGTCATACGTTCCGTCGACTTTCGACTGCGTGTATGCCACGTATTCCCAGTCGCCGCCAGGCCCGGATTGCTGAAGCGCATCGACGCCGATGTTGGCGAGGGCGGCGCCGCCGGGCTTGGTGACCTTGCCCTTGATGTGGCCGCCGACCGCAAGCTCGGCATTCTTGCCGGTCGTCGCCGAACCCTGAGTCACCGCAATGTCGGCTGCGGCGCCGATCGACGCCTTGTTGTTCCAGTATTCCCCGGCGTAGACGATTGTTTCATTGCCGTCCCGGAACCCGATGCGGTATGTGCCCGTGGGCAGGCCGCCGAGGTCATAGGTGCCGTTGGTCCCGGTGGACGTGCCCTGGAACTCTTGCCAGTAGGTGTCCCCTGCTTCGCTGACCTGCTGATAGGCAATGACGTTGACGTTGGCGATAGCTGCGCCGCCGGGCTTGGTGACCTTGCCGGTGATGCGACCGCCCAGCGCAAGCTCGGCATTCTTGCCGGCAGCCGTCGCGGCGTCCGCGACCGTGATGTCCTCGGCATCTTCCACCGTCGCGGCATTGTCGAAGTACTCCGGCAGATACTTCCCGCTGTCGTAGTCCTCGAAACCGACACGGTAGGTCCCCGGGGGCAGGGTGCCCACGTCATAGGTGCCGTCCGGGTTGGTGAATGTGCCGTTCACGGTGTCCCAGTAGGTGTCTCCATCGTCGGTGAACTCCTGGTAGATCGAGACGTCGATATCGGCAAGGCCCACGCCGCCGGGCCTCGTGACCTTGCCCTTGATGTGGGCACCGGGAGCGAGCTCGGCGTTCTTGCCCGCCGCCGTCGCCGCAGAAGCAACGACAATGTCCTCGGCGTCTTCGACATCGGCGACATTGTCGAAGTATTCCGACTGGTACTGGTTGTTTTCGAAGTCTTCGAAGCCGACGCGATAGGTTCCGGCAGTCAGGCCGCCCAGGTCATAGTTGCCTCCGGCGTCGGTCGACGTGTAGTTCACCGGCGCGATATAGGTGTCCCCATCTTCGTCGATCTCCTGGTAGGCAATGACGTCGACGCCTGCGATACCCACGCCGCCGGGCTTGGTGACCTTGCCCTTGATGTGAGCAGCCAGGCTGAGCTCGGCATTCTTGCCTGCCGACGTCGCACCGGCTGCGAGGGGGATCGTCTTGGCTGTCTCGACGCTGGTCGCATTGTCGAAGTACTCGGTCTCGTAGAGGCCATTTTCGTCATAGAAGCCCAGACGATAGCTTCCCGCGGGCAGGGCGCTCAGGTTGTAGGTGCCGGTTGTGCCCGTATTCACGCTCTTGAGCTCGTCCCAGTAGACGTCGCCCTCGTCGTTGTACTCCTTGAACACCGCCACGGTGATGCCGGCAACTCCGGCTCCACCTGCCTTGGTTACCTTGCCGGTGATGTGCGCGGTGTCCGCAGCCTGTGCGGCGGTGGTGGCCGCTCCGAGCAGTCCCAGGACCAGGAAGACAACGGCGGCAAGTGAGGTAGAACGGCGCGCGCGAGGACGGAGCTTGTTCATCAAGGAGAGCCTTAGGACGGGGAAGCACGGAGACCGGAACGAATGGAACCTACCGTGAACGCAGGGTCGCCGAGGGCGTTTTCAGATAGTTCCGGTCCCCGAAATTGCGAGGACCTCTTGCGGTCATTTGCGACGGCTGAGGAACGCCGTCATCGCTTCGCGTGCCTCGTCGCTCCCGAACAGTTTCGCGGAGCTGGCCGCGAACTCGTCGCCGAGCCCGTCGATGCGCTCGAGCAGCTCGCGGTTGAGAAGTTTTTTGGTCTCGCGGAGGCCTTGCGGGAAGCCCTTGCGCAGGTCACCGAGGGTCTCCTGCACGGCGGCGTCGAGGTCTGCGTCGGCGACCGCGCGGGTGACGAGTCCGTATGACGCCGCGTCCACCGCACCGAATTTGCGGCCGGTGAGGAATGTCTCGGCGGCAGCCCGGGCCGTGAGGCGGGGCAACAGCGTCAGCGCGATGACATAGGGCGCGAGGCTGAGCCGGACCTCGGTGAGCGCGAACGTGACCGACTCCGACGCCAGCACGATGTCGGCCGCTCCGACGATGCCAAGACCGCCTGCGCGGACCGGTCCGGCGAGCTCGACCACGACGGGCGTTTCGGCCGAGGCGATCTGGCGCAGCAAGGCAACGAGTCCCCTGGTCCCCTCCTCCATACCGACACTTGCCGCCTCGGTGAGGTCGGCGCCGGAGCAGAACACCGTGCCGGCCGACCGGATGAGTACGGCGCGGACTTCGGTGTCGGCATCAGCCGTCGCCAGATGCTGCGACAGCTCGGTGACGAGCTGCCGGCTCAGGGCGTTGCGGTTGTGCTCGCTGTCGAGCGTGACCGTGGCGACCTGATCGGCGATGTCGAGGTGAACCAGTTCAGTCATTCGAGATCTCCTGTGGGTGTGTAGTGACCATATGCGGCCGCAGGCTAGTAGGACTTGGGGAGGCCGAGGCTGAACTGGGCGATGAAGTTCAGCACCATCTCCCGGCTGACCGGTGCGATCCGCGACAGCCGCGAACCGGCGATCATCTGGGCGAGGCCGTATTCGTTGGCCAGTCCGTTGCCGCCGTGGGTCTGCACGGCCCGGTCGACGGCGTCACAGGCGGCTTCGGCGGCGGCGTACTTCGCCATGTTGGCAGCCTCACCGGCTTCCATGAACTCGCCGGCGGCGAGGAGGGCGGCCGCCTTCTGTGTCATGAGGCGGGCCAGCGCGATCTCGATGTGCGACTGGGCCAGCGGGTGCGCGATCGCCTGGTGGGCACCGATCGGCTGACCCCAGACGTTGCGCTCCTTCGCATAGGCAGTGGCCTTCTCGAGGGCGAGACGAGCGGTGCCGGTCGCGAAGGAGGCGGCCATGATGCGCTCGGGTATGAGGCCGGCGAACAACTGCTCGATGCCGGCATCCTCACGGCCGACCAGCGCATCGGCGGGCACCCGTACGTCGTCGAAGAACAGCGTGAACTGCTTTTCGGGCGAGGTGATGCCCATGTCGATCACGGTCGCGGAGAATCCCTCGGCATCGGTCGGCACGATGAACAGCGCCGGCTTGAGCTTGCCGGTCTTGGCGTCCTCGGTGCGCGCGACGACGAGGACATCGGTGGCCTCGTCGACGCCGGAGATATAGGTCTTGCCGCCCTTGATCCGCCAGCCGTCGCCGTCCCGGTAGGCCGTGGTGATGATCTTGTGCGAGTTGGAGCCGGCGTCGGGTTCGGTGATGGAGAACGCCATCTTCGTCGTGCCGTCGGCAAAGCCGGGCAGCCAGCGCTTCTTCTGCTCGTCGGTTCCGAACTGCGCGATGGTCGTGCCGACGATGGCCGGTGAAACGACCATCATGAGCAACGGGCAACCGGCCGCAGCGAGCTCTTCACAAACAGCCGCAAGGTCACCGATGTCGCCGCCGCCTCCGCCATACTCCTCGGGCACGGCCACGCCGAGGTAGCCGAGCTTGCCCGCCTCGTCCCACAGCTCGTCTGTCTTCTTGCCGCTCTTGGCGGCTTCCTCGAAGTAGGCGCGGCCATACTTCTTGCCGAGTTCGGAGACCGCTTTGCGGAGTGCGAGCCGTTCTTCGGTCTCACTGAATAGGGTGGTCATTCTTGCCCTTCTTTCGGGGTTGGACCTTCGATGGCGATCACGGCCAAGACGGCACCGGATTCGACTTGGGTACCTGGCGTGACGGAAAGTTCGGACACGATGCCGTCGACCGGCGCCGTGATGGTGTGCTGCATCTTCATGGCCTCGAGGACGACGACGACGTCGCCCTTGCCGACATGCTGGCCGTTCTCGACGTTGACGCTGATGACGGACGCGGGCATCGGTGCGAGCAGCGAGCCCTCGGCGACGGCCTCGGCGGGATCGATGAAGGCCGGCACCGGCACGAAAGACACCGAGCCGAGCGGACCGTCGAGGTCGATGTTGTCGCCGACGGTCACGACATAGGTTTCGACCACGCCGTTGTTGTCGAGCTTCACCTGCGCCGGTGACGAGTTCAGCACGGTGACGCCGTCGATCCCGGTCGAGACGAGGTGACCGCGCTCGTTGGCATACGAGACGGTGAACTCGGCTTCGCCCCGCGTGTAGGCACGGGTCCGCGGTTGCGACGGCACGTTGCGGAACGCGGTCGGAACGCGGCCGAGGACTTTGGCGTGTGCCGTCGCGTGTTTCGCCTGGGCGAGCGCCGCGGCGAGCGCGTAACGCCTGAGCGCCGGCTCGTCGACCGATGGCACGGTCCACGCATCGAGTCGTTCGTCGAGCAAAGCCGTATGGATGCGCCCGGCGGCGAAATCCTCGTCGGCGAGGATGCCGAGGAGCAGGTCGGTGTTGGTGGTGACGCCATGGATTTTCAGGCGCTTGAGGGCTCCCCGCAGCGATCGGATGGCTGATTCGCGATTGGTCCCATAGGCGATCACCTTCGCCAGCATGGCGTCGTAGTGGATCCCGACAATGCTGCCGGTCTCGACCGAGGAGTCCACGCGGATGCCGAAGCCTTGCGGGTTGTCGAAGGCCGCGCCGTCGAGTTCGAATGACCGGACGGTGCCGGTCTGTGGTTGCCAGTTGTCGGCCGGGTCCTCGGCATAGAGGCGGACCTCGAGGGCGTGGCCACTGAGTTCCGGGGCGTCTCCTTCGAGCTCCCCGCCCTCGGCGACGGCGATCTGCAGGGCGACGAGGTCGAGGCCGGTGACGCACTCGGTCACCGGGTGCTCGACCTGGAGCCTGGTGTTCATCTCGAGGAAATAGGCCCTGCCGGTGTCGAGATGCGCATCGGCGACGAGGAACTCGACAGTTCCGGCCCCGAGATAGCCGACCGCGTCAACCGCGGCACGGGCCGCTTCGTGCAACACCTTGCGGACCTGCTCGGAGACGAGGGGCGCGGGAGCCTCCTCGACCACCTTCTGGTGACGGCGCTGGATCGAGCAGTCGCGGTCGCCGAGGACCCAGCAATTGCCCCGGGCGTCGGCCATGACCTGGACCTCGATGTGCCGCGCCGTCGGCAGGTATGGCTCGACGAAGACAGTGCCGTCGCCGAAGGCGGAAGCAGCCTCAGCCTCGGCCTTCGCCAGTTCCCCAGCCAGGTCGCCCGGGTTGTCGACGACACGCATACCGCGTCCACCGCCGCCGGCAGAGGCCTTGACGAGCAACGGGAAGGTTTCTGCCTTCGCCGTGGCGGCGTCGACCGAGAGGATCGGCACCCCGGCGGCGGCCATGAGCTCCTTGGCACGGATCTTGGATCCCATCGCGTCGATGGTGTCCGGCGACGGGCCGATCCAGACGAGTCCGGCGGCGGCGACTTCGCGGGCAAAGTCGGCGTTCTCGGACAGGAAGCCGTAACCGGGGTGGATCGCGTCGGCACCGGCTGCCTTGGCGGCGGCGATGACGAGGTCCCCGCGCAGATAGGTGTCGGCCGGCGCATTGCCCGGTAGCCGTACGGCCCGGTCGGCATCGGCGACGAATGGAGCATCGGCATCCGCGTCGGAGAAGACGGCAACGGTCTCGATGCCGAGCGCACGGCACGTGCGGAACACCCGACGCGCGATCTCGCCGCGGTTGGCTACAAGTACGGAGGAAATCATCGTTACATCCTGAAGACGCCGTAGGCGCTGGCGCCTTCGACGGGAACGGTATTGATGGCGGACAGGCAGATGGCGAGGATGTTGCGGGTGTCCCGGGGGTCGATGACGCCGTCGTCATAGAGCATCCCGGAGGTGAAGTAGGCGAGCGACTGCTCCTCGATCTGCTTCTCGATGAAGGCGCGCATCTGTTTGTCGCCGTCCTCGTCGTAGGGCTGGCCCTTGGACTCGGCGGCGCCGCGGGCGACGATGCTGATGACGCCTGCGAGTTGCGCCGGACCCATGACCGCCGATTTGGCGTTGGGCCAGCTGAACATGAATCGCGGGTCGTACGCGCGGCCGCTCATGCCGTAGTGGCCGGCACCGTATGACGCGCCGATCACGATCGAGATGTGCGGGACCGTCGAGTTGGAGACCGCGTTGATCATCATCGCGCCGTGCTTGATGATGCCGCCCTGCTCGTACTCCGCGCCGACCATGTAGCCGGTCGTGTTGTGCAGGAACAGGAGAGGAGTGTCGACCTGGTTGGACAGCTGGATGAACTGGGTCGCCTTCTGTGCTTCCTCGCTGAACAGCACACCCTGGGCGTTGGCGAGGATGCCGATCGGGTGGCCGTGCAGGTGGGCGAACCCGGTGACCAGCGACGAACCGTATAGCGGCTTGAACTCGTCGAACTCGGAGCCATCGACCAACCGGGTGATGACTTCGTGCGGGTCGAACGGGATCTTGAGGTCGGTCGGGACGATGCCGAGGAGCTCTTCGGGGTCGAACAGCGGTTCCTTGAAGTCGGGTTCGGGGGTGAGCCCGGCTTTGCGCCAGTTGAGGTGCCGCACGATCGAGCGGCCGAGCCGGATGGCGTCATACTCGTCGATCGCGAGGTAGTCGGCCAGGCCCGACGTGCGGGCATGCATCTCGGCGCCACCGAGGGATTCGTCGTCGGACTCCTCCCCCGTCGCCATCTTGACCAGCGGCGGACCGCCGAGGAACACCTTGGCACCCTCCTTGACCATGACGACGTAGTCGCTCATACCGGGTATGTAGGCGCCGCCAGCAGTGGAGTTGCCGAAGACGAGGGCGACCGTCGGGACGCGGGCCGCACTGGCACGGGTGATGTTGCGGAAACCGGCGCCGCCGGGGATGAAGATGTCCTTCTGCGTCGGCAGGTCGGCTCCGCCGGACTCGACCAGGTTGATGGTGGGAAGGCGGTTCTCGCGGGCGATCTGCGCCGCGCGGTGGCCCTTCTTGAGCGTGCTCGGGTTGCTCGAGCCGCCCTTCACGGTCGGGTCGTTGGCGACGATCATGCATTCCACGCCTTCGACGACACCGATGCCGGTGATGATCGAGCCGCCGACCGCGAAGTCGGTCCCCCACGCCGCGAGAGCGGAGAACTCGAGGAACGGCGCATCGGGGTCGAGGAGCAGCTCGATGCGTTCGCGGGCGGTCAGCTTGCCCCGCTTGTGGTGGCGCTCGACATACTTCTCACCGCCGCCGGCGAGTGCCTTGGCGTGTTGCTCGGCGAGGTCCTGGACCTTCGCGAGGTTCTGTTCGCGATTGCTCAGGTAGGTCGGCGAGGACGTGTCGATGGCTGTCTTGGTCATGTCTAAAACCCCAGGAGTTTCGCTGCGAGATCGTTGAGGACTTCGGTGGCGCCGCCGCCGATGCCGAGGATGCGGGCGTCGCGGTAGTGGCGGTCGATTTCGGACTCGCGCATGTAGCCCATGCCGCCGTGGATCTGGACGGCTTCGCTGACGACCCATTCGCACGCCTCGACCGACTGGTTCTTGGCGAGGACGGCTTCGAGGATCGGCCCCGGTGTTCCCTCGGTCGCTGCGCTGCCTCCCGCGCCTCCGGCGCTGTGGACCGAATTGGCCACGGCCTTCTCGATCGCGAGCCGCGTGAGCGCCCGGGCCGCCGCCGTCTTGCGGTGCATGTCGACGAGCTTGTGCCGGATGACCTGGCGTTGGATCAACGGGCGGCCGAACGTCTCCCGCTCACGCGCATACGCGACGGCGAGATCGAGAGCACGCTGCGCGGTGGAGTATGCCTGCACCGCGAGGCCGAGCCGTTCGTTGACGAACTGCTGCATGATCAGCACGAATCCGCCGTCGACCTCGCCGACGATGTTGGTGGCTGGTACCCGCACGTTGTCGAAGGAGAGCTCGGCCGTGTCGGAGCAGTGCCAGCCCATCTTCCTGAGCGGTCGGGCGACAGTGAAACCGGGCGTGTTCTTGTCGATGACGAGCAGGCTGATGCCGGGATAGCCGTCGCCGCCGGTGCGGACCGCGGTCGTGACGAAGTCGGCGCGCACGCCTGAGGTGATGAATGTCTTGGCGCCGTTGACCACGAATTCGTCACCGTCGCGGACCGCCTTCGTACGAATGTTGGCGACGTCGGAACCGGCACCGGGTTCGGTCACGCCAAGTGAGCCGATCATGTCGCCGGCCAGTGTCGGCCGCACATAGCGGTCGATGAGGTCGCGCGCCTCGGGCGACGCATCGGGGCGAGTGCCGCTGGCGACGATGTGTGGCAACGCGATGCCGTGGGTGAACAGCGCGGCGATCAGACCGGTCGAGCCACCGGCTTCCAGGATCGACTCGGTCACGATCGTCGAGTCGATGAGGTCGCCACCCTGGCCGCCGACCTCCTCGGGGAACGCGACCCCCATGAGACCGGCGTCGGACGCCTTCTTGTGCAGCTCGCGCGGGACTTCGTTGGCGTCCTCCCACAGCGAGAGGTGCGGAGCGATTTCCTTCTCGGTGAACGTCGTCACCATCTCGCGGAGCGCCTGGCGCTCGCGTGTCTCCCAGATGCTCATGCGATGTCTCCATGCGTAGCGTCATCACCGGCGGAGCGCGTAGGCCACGCTCGGGATGACGCAATGAAGATGCTCATGCTTCCTCCGACGGTTGAGGTGCCAGTCCGACAGGCAGGTCGACGAACCGGGCACGGATCCACTCGCCGAGGGCCTTCGCCTGCGCGTCGAAGCGGGTTGAAGCCGCGACACCTTCACCCAGGAGCCTGTGGATGACGATGTTGACGGCTTTGAGGTTGGCCAACGGGTAAATGTCCATCTCCAGCCCGGCGGCCTCCGGGAGGAGCTGCTTGACGGTCTTCTCGTCGAGCAATTGCTCCAGCCACGCATACGCCTCGTCACGCCGGGGATGATCAGCCGGGATCCACAGCCCGACGTTGGCGTCGCCGCCCTTGTCCCCCGACCGCGCATACGCGAGCCGTCCGAGCGGGGCCGTTACTGTTTCGTGGTTTCGGGCCGCCGCTTCGCTCCGCATCTCAACCACCGCTGGTTGAGGCGTCCCGAATACGGGGGGAGGTTCGATGTCGATCCTTCGGCCGTCGGCGAGCACCACCACATGGGGCACCTGGTCCTGCGGGACGAAGGCAGGCCGATAGATCCCGTATGGCGTGCCGGCTGCAGGCGGCCTGGTCACGGCGAAGCCCGGGTATGAGGCCAGAGCCAACTCGATCGCGGCACCGGAGAAGGCGCGGCCGACCGGGTCGGGGCCGGCGCTCTTGACGTGGCAGCGCAAAAGTGTCGTCGCGGCGGCCTGTGTCGAGGGGTCTTCGACATCGGTGCGGTCGAGCTGCCATTCGACGACGTCGGGCGGAGTGCCCGAAACCTTGAAAGCGGCTTCCATCTGTGACCGGACCAGCGCCGCCTTCTCCTCGATGTCGAGGCCGGTGAGGATGAACTCAACGCTGTTGCGGAAACCGCCGATCGCGTTGAGGCAGACCTTCGCCGTGGAAGGTGGGGCCGAGCCGGTGACGCCGCTGATGGCGACCCGATCGGGTCCCTGCTGGGTCAGCGTCATGGTGTCGAGGTGGGTCGTCACGTCGGGGCCGAGGTAGGCCTCGCCGGTGATCTCATAGACCAACTGGGCGGTGACCGTGTCGACCGTGACCGCGCCGGGGGTTCGGGAATGCTTGGTGATGACGAGGCTGCCGTCGTCGCTGATCTCGGCAAGCGGGAATCCCGGCGCACTCAGATCGATAGACTTGAAACCGGAGAAATTGCCCCCTGAGGCCTGGGTACCGCACTCGATGATGTGGCCGGCCACCACCGCGGAGGCGAGCTTGTCGTAATCCTCGCGACCCCAGCCGAAATGCGCGATCGCCGGGCCGACGATGACCGAGGCGTCGGTGACGCGGCCCGTGACGACGATGTCCGCGCCGGCCGAAAGCGCGGCGGCGATGCCGAAGGCACCGAGATAGGCGTTGGCGGTCACGACATCCCCGAAACCAAGTTCGGCGGCCCGCTTGAGCAGGTCATCACCCTCGACGTGGGCGATGGAGATGTCGAGCCCCTGCCCGGCGGCGATCTCGCGAAGCTTCTCGGCACAGCCGGCGGGGTTGAGCCCTCCGGCATTGGTGACGATCCGGACGCCCTTTTCCTTGGCCAGACCCATACAGTCCTGCATCTGGCGGACGAACGTCTTGGCATAGCCGAGCGCGGGGTCCTTCAGACGGTCGCGGCCCAGGATGAGCATCGTGAGCTCGGCGAGGTAGTCGCCGGTGAGGTAGTCGAGCTCACCGCCTTCGAGCATCTCTCGCATCGCCGAGAGGCGATCGCCGTAGAAGCCCGAGGCGTTGCCGATGCGGACCGGGGTCATCGTTCACTCCGGCGCAGCGGGTCCGTGCCGGGCAGTCCGGCGAAGGCCTGGACGATCGTCAGCCAGTGCTGGGCATCCTCGCCGGTCGCCTTCACATCGGCGTCGTCGGTATGCAGCCGCCGGGTCGCGAGCAGGGCGAAGTCCCAGCCGTCGCCGACGACGCGTTGTGCAGCATCTTCGGGTCCCCAGGCCCATTCCGCTCCATCCGGCCCGGTGAGCTCGACACGGAACTCCTCGGTCGGCGGATCCTCGCCCCGCATCTGGTGCGCGAAGTCGCGCGTACGGACGCCGAGGTAGGCGACGTGCTTGGCGCGGCCGGTCCGCGGCGGTTCGATGCCCAGGGACTCGGCGACGTCATGCGCGTGCGCCCAGGTCTCCATGAGTCGGGCGGTCGCCATCGACGTCGGGCTCATCGGCGGCCCGTACCACGGGATCTTCGTGCCCTCGGGGACGTCGCGCAAAGCCTCGACCAGCGCCCTGCGCGAAGTCTGCCAGCGGGCCATCAGCTCGGCCGGATCGACTGCCGCCCCCTCGTGCACGGCGATGTCGACGAAGCCGGTGGGGTTGGCGACCGCCGCCTTGATCGTCTCGGCGAAGGCATCCGCGTCGAAGGCCGCCTTGACCGACGTCTCGTCGGTCCAGGCCAGGTGCGCGATCTGGTGTGCGATCGTCCATCCGTCGGCCGGCGTGGGCGTTGACCATTGCCCGGCTTCGAGCGGCGAGACCCATGATTCGAGCTGCGCGCCTTCGGCTTCGAGATCGGCGAGTACGGCGTCGAGCTTGTCGTTCATGCGGTGCCTTCCGGGTGCGAGAGCTGGGCGTCGAGTGCGGGTGCCCAGGCGTCGAGGAGCTTGTTGCGCCGTGCGGTGTCGTCGGAGAGGCTCGCGGCCAGTCCGAGTCCGCGCAGCAGGTCGAGGGTTGCCTGCACGAGTTGGCGGTTGTCGCCGAGGCTCTCGTCGACACCGAGCAGCTCGACCGCATACTTGTGGGTTTCGCGGCCGACGCGGCGTTCGAGCGGTCCGACGGCCTTGAGGAGCTCGGCGTCGGTGCGGGCCGCGACCCAGAGCTCTAGGGCGGCGAAATAGACCGGGCCGGTGAACTGCGCGCCGAGGATGTCGAGCACCTCGCGGGTGCGTCCCTCGGTCGGCAGGTTCTCGACCGTATGGGCGAGCTCGTCGCGACGGCGCTCGGTCAGGTGCTCGAGGGCGGCGACGACGAGGTCCTGCTTCGACGGGAAGTGATGGAGCTGTGCGCCTCGCGAGACGCCGGCCCTCTGGGACACCTCGGTGGTCGTCGTCCCGGCCCAGCCGAGCTCGCTGAGGCAGTCGATGGTCGCCTCCATGAGGCGTTGTCTCATCGCTCGTGTGCGTTCACCTTGGGGCGTCCTGACCTGTGTAGTCACCGTCCCAGCATGACTCGCGATTAACAAACAGTCAAGCCTGACTGTTATTACGCACGGCGCATGGCCGCCTCGAGGTCGAGGGTCTCACCGTTTGCGAGCGCCACGTGCCACTTGTCGTCGCCCAACGAATCCTTGGCGTCATCCAGCCAGTGATCGATGAGTGCGCGTTCGAACCGAAGCGTCGTAGACGTCGACGATTCCCTCAAACGCGACGCCACACCCCATAACAATGCTGCCGCTTCCATCTTGAGGTCGGCTGCGTTGACCGCGGCAAGCCCTTCAAGCGACTCAGCGATCCCGACCTGATCTTCCAGGTCGACGAACGCCCGGACTCCCTCCGTAAAGAGCTTCCTGGCTTCCATCGTCTCCCCCTCCAAAAGGTCGAGGTGGGCACGGTAAACCAGTGAGCGGGTGGCGAAACGCTCGTCGCCTAATGACTGGTAGAGGTCAAAGGCTCCCTGAAGCAACCGTTCTGCGTCCTTCACCTGCCCGGCGCGCATCAGCGCCAGTGCAAGATTCAGCCTGGACGTTGCGAGGTGCCAGCTCGGACCGAGTTCCTCGCAGATCAATACGCTGCTGCGCAGGGGCGACAACGCGGCTTCGAATTGTCCTTGTGCGATGTGAAGCATGGCCTTTACCGTCAGGGCGTTTCGACGGATGATCGTCTGATCATTCTCGTCAGTGGCTTCGAGAAGCTGCCGGCTGCATTCCTCCGCGGCAGGCAGATCGTCTTGATGAAACGCCAGCCACGCAGCACCCCAGATCGCCTTGGCTCGGTATTCCAACCCTGCCTGAGGGGCTGCTTCAAGGGTTTGGTTGAGCCAGGTGCGCCCCTCCGCGTAAGAACCTTGCGCTCTCCAGAATTGCCACAACGCGCCTGCGAGCCTGACTCCGAGTTCCGGCTCCCCGTGAGAGGCCGCCCATCTCAAAGCGTTGCGAAGGTTCTCGTTTTCCATGAGCAATCTGCGGTACCACGCCTCTTGCGCGGATCCACCGAGCTCCAGTTCTGCCGTTTCCGCCAGAGACAAGAAGGACAAGGCGTGGGCACGGCGCAGAATCTGGCTCTCTTCATACTCTTCCCGTTGCTCCATGGCATATTCACCGATGATGTCGAGCATTCCGTAGCGTGGTTCGGGGCCATCCGCTTCGGTCAAGACGACGAGGCTCTTGTCGACCAGTGCGCTCATCGACGCGAGCGTGTCCCGATCGGGCGACACTGACGCCCATACGTCGTCAGCGCTCGCGAGCAGCCATCCGCCGGCAAATACTGAGAGCGCACGGAACAAGGATCTCTCCGCAGAACTCAAGAGGTCGTAGCTCCAAGCGATGGTGTGGCGCATCGTTCGCTGTCGCGCGGGCAGATCGACGGGCCCTCTCGTCAGCACGTTCAGCCGGGAATCGAGCTGATCCCGCAAAGCAACGAGAGGTAAGTGCTGGATCCGCGATGCCGCCAGCTCAATGGCGAGTGGAAGCCCGTTCAGACGCCGGCAGATCTCGACGACCAGGCGAGATGCTGTCGCGTCCAAGCGGAGATCCGGCCTGATCGCGCGCGCCCGGTCAAGAAACAAGGCCGACGACGCCACCGAGGACACGTCGGCCAATCCCGCCTCCGGTAGCTCGAGTGGCGGGACAGGGATGACGTTCTCGTCGCGGAGGTGGAGCGACTCCCGGCTTGTGATGAGGAGAGTCACGCCGGGACATTCCGCCATGAGGACGCTCAGAGCCACCGCGGCCTGCAGGAGGTGCTCGAAGGTATCGAGGACCACGAGGATCTCCGCGGCTTCGAGGTGACCCGAAATATCGGCGACGCTCGCGTTCTCGGCAGTGGCCAAACCCAAGGTCCGGGCTATCAACGGTATGACGCGATCCGGCTGGTCCACGGATCCGAGCGACAGGAAGAACACACCATCACGAAACATCCCCTGCGACCGTGTGGCTGCCTCCGCCGCGACCCTGGTCTTGCCAATTCCCCCCGGGCCGGTCAAGGTGTGCAGCCGGATCGAGCGGTCGCCGAACGCTTTAATCAGGAGACCCAACTCACGCTCACGACCAATCAGCCGCGTCCGCTGGGGCGGCACGGCAGCAAAAAGAGGATGGATCTGTTCTGCGAAGACGGAGGGCGAATTCGAAGAGGTCCTTCCGACCCTTTTGCGTGCAAGCGCCACGAATTCCGGCCGGTCCTCTTCCTCCACCTCAAGCGCATCGGCGAGCCTCTCGGCTGTGTCGCGATAGATCGATCGGCGCAATCCACGCTCGATGTCGCTGACTGTTCGGACGCTTATGCCGGCCCGTTCGGCCAACTCCTCCTGGGTGAGTCCCACGTCGTCCCGCAATCGTCGGACCAGACCGGCAAGCGCGGGCGTTGTCTCCATGTACCGATATTCCGCCATCTGGACCCTGTGGCCAAGTCGGTGGGCCAGAAAGCATGGCCGAAGGACCATGCCCGGTGAATGCTGGTCGTATCCGAAACACGATCGAACTGAAAAGGAGAGTCTCATGGCTGTAGAGACCGAAGACCTGGTGCGACGCTTCTATATGGACGCCCTGGGCGAAGGCGATCTGGCGGGCCTGGACGACTTTGTGACAACCGCCTACATGGAACACGACCCCCTGCCTGGTCAGGGCGACGGGCTCGATGGCCTCAAGGACCGGCTGACAATGCTGAGGGAGGGCCTCGCCCCTCACTTCACGATCGAGGATGTCATCAGCGAAGGAGACAAACTCGTCGTCAGGTGGACCAACTCCGGCACACACGTCGGAGACTTTCTGGGGATCCCGGCGACCAACAAGCGTTTCTCGGTCGCAGGCATCGACATCTACCGGCTTGTGGACGGCAAGCTCGCCGAGCACTGGCATGTGGTGGATCAGTTGGCGATGCTCCAGCAATTGGGGCTCATCCCGGCCCCGGAGAATGCCGGAGCCTGAGCGCGGCGGGCCACGGCGAAGGCTCCCGGACTCTCCCTGATTGTGTGATTGACGTCTCTTTCGCGCCAATCCCACTTTGGTCACGGGCATGCCTTGGATACCGATAGTGTTAGCCCGTCTTAGCGCGCCCGATCGGGCGCGCTCACTATTTTCATGGATCGGGAGACCCGTGTTCACCACTGCTTCGCGCGCTCAGCGCGGTTCGGCATTTGCCGCTGTCATTGCCTTGTTTCTTGGCCTACTGATGTTCGCCGCCCCCGTCCAGGCGGCGGACACCGACTCCGCCGGCACGGAGGCGCCTGCCCCGGTCGTCGCCGCAGCCGCCATTGAGGTCACCCCGAATGCCGTCACGTTCCCCGACGAGTGCACCGTCCTGGTGCCCGCAACAACCGGCGTCAAGTACACCGCGACCGTCGATGGCGAAACAGAAGACGTCCCCGCCGACACCTACGACGGCGTTGAATTCTTCGGCGACTCGGCGGCCGTATTCAAGGCTGTAGCCCAAGACGGTTATGTGCTCGCCGACGGCGCGACCGCGACCTGGACGCAACCCGAGCTCGCCGACAGCTGCTTCGACGAGATCGGCAACGACGAACTCGTGAGCACCAAGACCTCCTGCAGCGCCGTCACATTCACGAACCTGACAGACGAGCCCATCGAAGTCTTCTACGGCACTCCCGACGAAGACCTGGCCGACGGAGACATCACCATTCCCGCGGGCGGTTCACGCAAGGTCTCCACCTCCAGGGCGGAATTCATTTTCGCGGCCGTGGCCGGGGATGACCCCAAAAAACCCACCGGCATCCAGATCGATGTCATTGAAGTCCCACAGAACTGCGGCGCCGATCCGGACGACTCGGATCCCTCGGTCAAGTGGCCCATCAAGCACCCGACCAGTGCCCCGGCCGCCGGCGTCGTCGCTGACAACGGTGGAGCTTCGGTTCCGGCCATGGCCCTCCTCGGCGCTCTCGCCTTGATCGCCGTACGACGCAGTTACGCCCTTGGTCGCTAAGCGATCGCGGCTCATCGCGCTTGCCGCGATAGTTGTCGCACTGTGCCTGGCCACGATCGGATGGAGCATTCACTCCGCTGATCGTGGCCAGGCCACGTCGAAGGCGACTCCGACGACGACCGCCGTGGTCACCCCGACAGCCAAACCGACCGCAGTGCCCACGTCCGTCGGCCGGCCCACGCAACTCACGATCGAGTCGATTGACGTTGAAGCACCGGTCATACCGGTGGGCACAACAGCAGGCGGCGCCCAGGACGTGCCCAAGTCGATCGACGATGCCGGATGGTGGCGGGACGGTGTCCAACCCGGACGACCGGGCAACGCCGTCGTCGTCGGTCATACGGCGAGCTCGGCCGACGGTGTGTTCGACGACCTCGGCGACCTCCGGCGCGGCGATGACATCGAGGTTCGATCCGCGGGCGGCATCCTGCACTACGACGTGACCCGGAAGACGAGCGTCAAGGTCGCCGACTTCAACAGGGTTGCGCCCCTCGTCTACCGCCCGGGTGGCCGGCCCGGGCTGGTCCTGATGACGTGCGGCGACTGGAACGGGAAACGCTTCGAATCGACGACAATCGTGTTCTCCACACTTGCCGCAGATTGATCGCTATTCTGCAATTTCCGCAGTGCCAGTTTCCGCAGTGCCAGTTTCCGCAGTGCCAATATCCACCGTGCCAATATCCACCGTGAGTTGACCAGGAAGTCCGCTATGACCGAGATCGCTCCCGAATCCGAATCCACGTCCGCGCCCGCGTCGACGTCCTCTCGCAGGCCCCTCCTCGTGGGCGGCGTGGCCCTGGCCGCCGTTGTCGTTCTCGGCGGTTCGGCGGCGTTCGCCTGGGACCAGCTCGCAGGCGGCGGCACCCAACCCCATGACGTCCTGCCGTCCTCGGTGGTCGCGTATGCACGGGTCGACGGCGACCCGTCCGCGTCGCAGAAGATCCAGCTGCTTCAGCTGGTCAGGAAGTCGCCGGAGCTGGCCAAGGAGATCGGCATCAAGGACGCCGATCAGGACCTGCGGAAGACGATCATCAAGGAAATGCTGACCGACTGCTCCGTGGACTACGCCAAGGACGTCGAGCCGTGGATCGGTGAGCGCTTCGGCGTCGGCGTCGCATCGAGCGGCGACACCGGTTTCGTGGCGGTCCAGGTGACCGACGAGAAGGCTGCCCGCAAGGGGATCTCGCTCGTCTCGGGCTGCCTCGGCTTCGACGATCCGGGCGTCGCGTTCGTCAAGGGCTACGCCCTCATCGGCGAGGGCCAGGACAAGACCGAGGCCGCTGCGAAGGAAGCGGCCAGGTCTCCGCTCGCCGACAAGGCCTCATTCAAGGAAGACATGGAGAGCCTCGGCGACGAGGGAATCGCCTCGGTATGGGCGGACGCAAAAGGCCTCAACGAAGCCTTCGGCGCAAGTCTGGGCGGCGGTGCGGCGGCGGACAAGGCACTCGCCAAGACACGATCGTCCGCTGCGTCGCTGAGGGCCGGCGACGACAACATCGAGCTCAGCGCAATCAGTCATCAGAACAAGGAGATCGGCAAAGTCAGCCAAGTCGACCTGGGTGAGCTGCCCGCCGATGCAGTGCTGGCGGCCTCGATCTCGGGCGGCGGACGCCAGGTCGACCAGCAATGGCCGGCGCTCACCGAGGCGATGGGCGAGTTCGACCTCGACGGAGTGCTCGGCCAGATCGAGGACGAGACCGGTTTCGTGTTGCCCGCCGACCTCAAGACCCTCCTCGGCGACAACCTCACCCTCGTCGCCGGCGACCGCAATCTCGCCAAAATCCAGGATTTCCAGGGCCCCGCGGATATCGGGAAGCTCGATGTCGCCCTGGCCCTTCATTCCGACAGCGCCAAGGCAACCGAGCTTGCCAACCGGATCGCGTCCCTGGCCTCCAGGTTCGGCGGATTCGAGCTCGCCGTCGTCAAGACCAAGGATGGCGCCGTCCTTGCCACCAACAAGGCTTTCGCCAACAGCTTCACCAAGGGCAAGTCCCTTCGTGAGAGCGAGTCGTTCGGCAGCGTGATCTCCGATGAGAATTCTTCGTTCGGTGGCTTCTATCTCGACATCGCCAAGACGGTCGAAGTGGCACGCAGTATGGACGCGCCTGCCAAGGACCTCAAGCAGGTCAAGCAGCTGAGGGCTCTTGGGCTGTCCGTGACCAACGACAGCGATCGTGTCTCCCGGGCCACGCTCAAGCTGAGCTTCCGCTAACCCGGCAACACCCCGTGGCGGGCCACCCCTCCATAGCCAGGCGTTCCCGGCTTCCGACAAGATGGCAGCGTCGAGGACATAGGGAGGCTCCGTGCTGGAGGTCTGCGCCATCTTCATCGCCGGCGTGTGGGCCGGCGGGATCAACGTCGTCGTCGGCTCCGGCACACTCGTCACGTTCCCGACTCTCCTGCTGTTCGGCTACTCGCCGTTGGTCGCGAATGTGTCCAACAACATCGGTATGGTTGCCGGCGGCATCTCGGGGACATACGGCTATCGCCGCGAGCTGGAGGGCAACAAGCCGATCCTGAAGCGGCTGTCCCCCGCATCGATCTGCGGTTCACTCACCGGCGCCCTGCTCCTGCTGGTCCTGCCGGAGGAAGCCTTCAAGTCAATCGTGCCGGTGCTCATCGCCATCGGGGTGTTGATGGTCATCATCGGCCCGGCGATCCAGCGCCGCGGCGCCCGCCGCAATGCCGAGCTCGGCGGCGACCATACCCAGACCACACGCTCGCGCGTGCTCCTCACCGCCGGGATCTTCGTCCTCGGCATCTACGGCGGCTATTTCGGCGCTGCCCAGGGGGTCCTCCTGGTCGGCCTCATGAGCATGATGCTGACCGAGGGCATCCAGCGGATCACGGCGATCAAGAACGTCCTGTCGACGGTCGTCAACGCCGTCGCCGCGCTCACGTTCGTCGCCGTGGCCTGGGACCTCATCGACTGGAAGGTTGTGGCCCTCATCGGCTCCGGAGCCTTCGTCGGCGGCTACCTCGGCGCTCACGTCGGACGACGACTGCCGGCCTCGGTCCTCCGCGCGATGATCGTCGTGATCGGCCTGCTGGCGATCATCAAGATCGTGTTCTTCGACTAGCCCGAAAGTAGGGGTGACTCGGGGCGCTCGGGTGGGGCGTCATGCGCCCCGCAAAGTGCGCGTCTGCACCAACCAGAAGCGAAATGTCGTGCAGATTCGCACACCTTGCGAATCCTGGCGTGCGGACTCGCACACCTTCTCCCACCACGGAGCCTCCCACCACGGAGCGGAAGCGCCACTGAGCCGCTAACCCCCAGGACGAGGATCCGCCGACGCGGGTCTAGCCGACCCGAGGGAACCAGGAGCCGCGGCGATCCTCTTCGGACTCGCCTTCGAGGATCTCTTCCTCGGCGGCCGGTTCGGGCGGGACGATCTCGGCGGTGAGAGTCTCTCCGTCGACGAAGGAGTCGGCGATGGTCTCGTCGAGCCATACCTCGTCGGCGAGCAGGTGGTCGTCGACCGGCGCGAAGCCGGCAGGTTCTTCGGCAACCTCACGCTCAAGCTCGCCGACCGCGATCCGGGCGAAGTCGGCCGCGAGGCGTAGCGCGTGGCGGCTCTCCGGCAGGAGATCGGCCATGACCGGGAAGGCGTGCACCTGCTTGCGCCAGATATGGGTGTCGACCTCGATGCCACGATCGGCCAGCAACAGCGACATGGCCTCGACCTCGGGCCGCAACATTTCGTCCTCGACCGCCGTCATGAACACCGGCGATTTGATGTAGGCGCTCGCATGGAGCGGTGACGCGAATCCCTCGATCGACGAACCGGCAGGATTCCAGAGCTTGCGGATCTTCGGCATCTTCTTGGGCGGAAGGTAGGCATCGTTGACCGGGTCGATGCGCTCGACCGCCTTGTCCCTGCGCTCCGGGTCGAGGCTGAGCAGCGGCGAGAACAACAGGATCGCCGCAGGCGGCTGGAGTCCGCGCCGGGTCGCGAGCTCGGCGAGCTTCATCGAGAGGTAGCCACCGGCCGAGTCGCCGGCGACGACGATCTTGTCCGGATCGAGGGTGATCTCGAGCAGGCCTTCATACGCGTGTATGACGTCCAGGACTGAGTCGGCCACGCTGCCATCGGGCAACTGCACATAGTCGACCGAGATGACGTTGGCGCCGGTCAGCCGGGCAAGGGTTTCGCAGATGCGCCGATGACTGTCGATGCTCCCGGAGAAGAATCCGCCGCCATGGAAGTAGAGGATCGTCATGTCGCTCGTCGGGCCGAAGCGATGAGTCATCGACTCGACGCGGACGCCTCCCAGCTCGTAGCCGATCGGCTCGACATAGCGCGAGCGCGGACCCCTCGCCGCGACACGATCAAGGGACCGCATGGCCCGGATCGTCCGGTCGTTGAGCGGAGTGAAGCGGAGAACGGGCTGGATGAAGAGCCGGGCCGCGCGCTGCACGAGGCGGGCGCGGACGCTGTATGTGTCGTGGAGGACTGCTTCTTCATAGACGCCGCGCATCGGAGACCTGCGCCGCGGCAACAGGACCCGGGTGCGCTCACTGGCGCGGTAGCCGAGCCTGCTGAGGCCGAGCAAGCTTTTGCGCCATCGCTTCCATTCCATGCGCTCAACCATACCCACGGTATGAGGCAGGACCAACTGTTCGGACTGTGCCGAGTGGCACATTTGCGCAGGTCAGGCGGTGGGAGTGCCCTATTCGGTGACGAACTTCGCCTCGACCTCGACGTAGATCACAATGTCCTCGGGGGTCATCTGGAGCTGCGCGCCGCCGCCCATGTCCATCGTGGCCTTGAGCATCCTGGGCATCGGGCCGCCGGGATCGGGGTTGAGCATGCCAGGATCGGCCAGCTCCACCGCATGGACGCGGCCGCGACGCAACGCATCGGAATAGGCCTGCGCCTTGGTCACCGCGTCGTCAACGGCGGTTCGGCGCACGTCGGCCTCGTAGGAGCGGCGGTTCCTGGGCGTGACTTCCCACGACACACCGCCGATCTCGACGCCGTCCTTGCCACCCCAGTAGTCGAGGAATCCGCTGAGTCGTTCGAAGTCGACGAATTCGGCACTGACCCCGACGTTGGCGTAGTGCGTGAGGCGCAGCCGCTGCCCGTCCGGACCCCACGGTCGCTGGCTGTAGACCCGCACCTGGTCGCTCGACCACGTGGTGGCGGCGCCCCGATCGACGAGTTCGGCAAGCTGATGAGTGATCGGCTCCTGGATCGCGACAGCCTCCTCGTAAACCTGGTCCTTCTCGTGGCCCTCTACGGCGGCGGACAGTGCCACCACGGCTCGTTCTGCCGGAAAGCGTTTTTCGGCGGAGCCCCGCACGGTGATTTCAAGCGTCATAGCGACATCCTGCACCATCGCCAGGAGCAT
>JALYQD010000081.1 GCA_030856025.1 Actinomycetota bacterium | reverse complement strand
AGGCCTCCAGGTCAGTGAAGCGGTTTCTAGACAGCTCCACTTCACGCCCGGAGGCCTTCACCCATCAAGAACATTCAGACCGTGTCGTCACACGATCTCGACCAACGTGCCTGGTCAGTACACCTAGGCCAGCCCGCGTCGGGCGACAGCAGGCGGCCGGTCGCCGCGGATCGAGGCGACCATGTCGAGCGTCTGCCGGGTCTCGGCGACGTTGTGCGCCCGGAATACGCGCGCTCCCAACCAGGCGGACACTGTCGTGGCAGCCAGGGTGCCGGGCAGGCGACGGTCCTTGTCGCGATCGAGCGTCTCGCCGACGAAATCCTTGTTGGACAGCGCCACGAGTACGGGATAGCCGGTGTCGACGAGCTCACCGAGCCGGCGGGTGAGCTCGAGGCTGTGGCGGGTGTTCTTGCCGAAGTCGTGCGTCGGGTCGATCAGGATGCCATCGCCGCGGACGCCAGCGGCCCTTGCCTTCTCGGCCAGCCCCGTCACGGTCTCGATGACGTCGGCGACCACGTCGTCGTATGCGGGCCTGTGCGGGTCCGTTCGGGGTCCGAGGCCGCCACTGTGGCTGCAGACCAGGCCGGCACGATGCGCGGCCGCCACGGCGGTCAGCTCGGGATCGTGACCGGCCCACGTGTCGTTGATGAGGTCGGCGCCGAGCGAGCAGAGCTTGTCGGCGACTTCGGCGCGCCACGTGTCGATGCTGATGACGAGCTGCGGATGGTGGGCGCGGGCCTCGGACACGAACTCGGCCGTCCGGCGGAGCTCTTCGTCCGCGTCGACGACAGGTCCGTAACCGGCCTTCACGCCGCCCACGTCGATGATGTCGGCGCCCTCGGCGACGGCCTCGTCGAGCCTCAGCAGCGCGTCGGTAAGGTCATACGTCGCCCCACTGTCATAAAACGAATCGGGCGTGCGATTGATGATCGCCATCAGCGCGAATTCGCCGGGACCGAATGTTCGTGCGCCGAGCCGCAGCGGTTGCCGGTCCACTCAGCGGCCCTCGAAGACGGGCTTCTCCTTGGCGAGGAACGCTTCGACTGCTGCCAGGTGATCCGAGGACGCGCCGGTCAGCGCCATCTTCTGCGCTTCGTGGTCAAGCGACGCCGGCAGGTCGTGGGATGCCGAGAAGGCGAGTGAGCGCTTGATCGAGGCGAACGCGAGCGTTGGACCGTCAGCGAGCTTGCGAGCAAGAGCGGCGACGGTGGCGTCGAATTCGTCCGCGGGGGCGACCGTCGTGGCCAGCCCGAGCGTGAGGGCCTCGTCCGCGGAGATCGCGCGAGGGAAATGTAGGAGCTCGGTGGCCTTGCCCATGCCTATGAGGCGCGGCAATGTCCAGGAGATGCCTGTGTCGCACGACAATGCGATGCCGGCGAAGGCCAGGTTGAAGCTCGCGGTGTCCTTGAGGATGCGGAAGTCCGAGGCGAATGCGAGCGAGGCACCGGCGCCGGCAGCGACACCGTTGAGGGCGGCGATGACGGGCTTGGGCATCGACGCGATCGCGGTCACGGTCGGGTTGTAGTGCTCGGCGACCGTGTCGGACAGCGGTTCGGTGTTTTCGCCTCTCAGGCCGGCAACGTGCTCCTTGAGGTCCTGACCGACGCAGAATGCGCGCCCGGTGCCGGTGAGGACCACGCAGCGCGCCTCGCTGTCGGCCGCCGCCGCATGCATCGCGTCGCGCAAGGCGATCTTGGTTTCGAGCGTGAGGCTGTTCATCCCGTCGGGCCGGTTGAACGTGATCGTGGCAATTCCGTCGCTCACGTCGTACGTCACGGCCGGGGTGTTCGAGTCGCTCATTGGGCTCCCTTTGGGGCTGCGTTCGTCGGGCTGACGGGGCATAGGCGATAATAGTTCCACGCGTTCCGATCGAAGATGACGGGACGCACACAGACGAGAGGGGAACCCATGGCGGCCATGAAGCCACGGACCGGCGACGGCCCGATGGAGGTCACCAAAGAAGGACGCTGCATCGTCATGCGCGTCCCGCTCGAAGGCGGCGGACGACTCGTTGTTGAGCTCAACAACGACGAAGCCGCCACACTAGGCGACGCCCTCAAAGCGGTCTGATGTATGGCTTGACGGTGCGGTGGTCGCTTGAAGGCGCGCCCGCAGATGTCATGAAAAAACTCAAGGAATACGTCGAGAACGAATCTCACACCAAGTTCGCCGGGCTCGACGGCTTGCGCTTCAAGTCTTGGCGCGCCCGCGACGGTGAATGGTTCGAGGGCTGTTATGTCTTCGTCTCCGACGGCGCGCGGGAGAAGTTCCAGGCGAGCTTCGAGGAAATGGCGCCCGGGTCGCCGGGATCGACGATCATCGGGAGCTCGCCAATCGTGATCGAGCCATGCGAAATCGTCGCGGTCGTGCGCGGGCCGGCGGGCTTCCGCTCGTCGTCCGCCTTCGAGCGCTGACCACGCACCAAGAAGCAACGCACCAAGATTTGGCGGCCAAAGCACCCGAAAATGCCGTTGTCAGCCGATTTCACGTGCAGAATCGGCCAAATCTCGGCTATGCGCGGCCGTGCGCGGTGCGACTGCGGCGTGAGACCGAGTCGAGCATTACCGAAAGAAGCAACACGCCACACGTCACCATGTATCGGTAAGACGAGTCGAGATTGAGTAGCGTCAGTCCGCTGGAAATCGACTGGATGACGATGATGCCCAACAAGGCGGCAAATGCCGATCCACGACCACCGAAGAGGCTGGTACCACCGATCACGGCCGCCGCGATCGCATTGAGATTGACATCGCCTGCTCCACTGCTCTGCGCCGCCGCCGCGAGCCGGCCGGCCGCCAGGAGGCCCCCGACCGCCGCAAGAGTCGAGCACAGGATGAATACAGAGACATAGACTTTGCGAACATTGACTCCGGCGCGACGGGCGGCTTCTTCGTTTCCGCCGACCGCGTATACCGAAAGACCCCATTTGGTACGGGTCAATGCGTAGTTCACGGCCAATACGAGGGTCACGAAGAGCACGAACATCCAGCCGACGCCTCGCCCCTCATTCAGGTACCAGGTCGCGAAAAGCAGAAGCACGGCAAGGCCGCCGGCCTGAACCAACAGTGATTGGCGTGAGGAAGCCGAAAGCCCGGCTGCCCCACGGGCCCGGGCTCGTGACATGCGGGCCATCAGGAAACCGAGCACCGCCAGCGCCACGAAGCCGTACGAAAGTGCCGGCGGTACGAACCACAGTTGCCCGAATTTGACCAGTACCGAATCGAAGGGAAGGTTGATTGTGCCGCTGTGGCCGAGGGTAAACAGTTGAAGGCCCTGAAAACCGAGGAGCCCGGCCAAGGTGATGACGAACGACGGCACGCCGAAGCGGTTGTAGATCACTGAGTAGACGTACCCAATCAGTACTCCCGTGGCGATCGCGCCGGTGATGGCGAGTGGCAACGGCCAATCGTGTTTGACGAAGGCTACGGCGACGACCGCGGCCGAGAAGCCGCTGACCGAGCCGACGGAAAGGTCGATTTCGCCGACCAGGAGCAGGCAGACGATCCCGAGCGAGATAACGCCCACGGCCGAGCACTCCATCAAGAGGTTGACGAGGTTCGCGCTCGAAAGGAAGTACGAGTTGAGGCTTTGGAATATCGTCCAGATGATGCCGAGGCCGAGGACGACGGGAAGGACCCCGAGGTCTCCTCCGCGAATGCGCTCGAGACCGACGGCGATGAACCCGGTGATGCCCTGGCGTTGGCGCAACCGCTCGTCCTGCAGATCGGTGGCAATGTTAGCGTCGGTCGGTTCGTTGCTCATTTTCTGTCCTTGTCTTGCGTCGTCGAACCGCCGGCTCTGGCGATTCGACGGGTCACGGCGTTGTCGGTCGCACCCGTGATCGCGGCGATGATGTCTTCAGTTGACACGTCCGACACTCTGAATGTGCCGTTGTTCCTGCCGAGTCTGAGCACCACGATTCTGTCGGCCACAGCCCGGACGTCCTCCATGTTGTGGCTGATCAGGATGACGCCGAGGCCGTTCTCGCGGAGTCGCTCGACGAGATTCAGGACTTCGGCGGTCTGAGCGACACCGAGGGCAGCAGTTGGCTCATCGAGGATGACGAGTTTTGGTTCGAGCAGCAGGGAACGTGCGATGGCGACGGTCTGGCGCTGGCCACCCGAGAGCGAGGCGATCGGTGTGCGGACCGAGGGAATCTTTGCCGAGAGCTGGCGGAGCAGTTCCCAGGATTTGACTTCCATCGCCACCTCGTCGAGGCGGAACGGCGAAAGTTCGTTGCCGAGGAACAGATTTTTCACCACATCGAGGTTGTCGCACAACGCCAGATCTTGAAACACCGTTGCTATACCGAGGTTGAGAGCTGACTGCGGGTTCGCGAGGACCACCGCCTCGCCTGCGAACTCGATGGAGCCGGCGTCGGGCGCGTAGACGCCTGAAAGGATCTTCGCGAGGGTCGACTTGCCGGCACCGTTGTCGCCGACGATCGCCACAACTTCACCGGCATCGACCTCGAGTTCAACCTCAGTCAACGCTGCGACGGCGCCGAAGTGCTTGCTAATACCACGGAACGCCAGGACCGTTTCGGCATTCTTGCCTGTAGCGGTGATCTCTGAATCAACTGTTGTCATGGTTACCTCGGTCGTGAATGGGTGTCCAGCATGGCGGGCACCGATTCCAAGCCCGGTGGAGGCGAAGAACCGGTGCCCGGCAACTTAGCTGATGCCTGCCTTGTCGCAGTCTGCCTTGTACTTCGCCGTGCAGATTTCGGAGACCTTGTAAATTCCGCCGTCGATGATGACTTCCTTGAGGTTCTCCATTGTGACGACCGATGGCGTGAAGAGCTCAGACGGCGTGTTGAACAGCGTCGTCTTCCCGGCGGGCTTCTCACCCCGAAGGAACTTCACGGCGACCTCGGCTGCCGCCTCGGCGACGATCTTGATCGGCTTCGAGATCGTGTTGTACTGATCGCCGGCGATAATGCGCTGGATGGCAGCAATCTCGGCGTCGTTGCCGGTGACCGGTGGGAGCGGATCCACGCCGGCAGCCTTCAGTGCGGCGATCGAGCCGCCGCCGGTGCCGTCATTTGCAGCCACGATGCCGACGATCTTGTTGCCGAACTGCGTGACCTGGCCGCTGACCCAGTCCTGGGCCTTCTGGGGATTCCACTCCGGGGTGTCGTATGAGGCGAGGACGTCGAACCCGCTGTCCTTCACCGAACTCTCGGCACCCTTCTTGATGAGGCCGGCAGCTTTGTCGGTCGGTGAGCCGTTCACCATGAGGATTCCGCCCTTGGCTTTGTCCGCTTTGAGCTTGTCGACGAGTGATTTGGCGATCGAGGCACCGATAGCCTCATTGTCGAAGGAGACGTAATAGTCTGCCGCGACATCGGTGATCGGACGGTCGTATGTGATGAGCGGTATGCCCTGGGTCTTCGCGTTGTTGACAATCGCGGCGGCCGCCGCGGAGTCGACGGGATCAAGGACGACGGCCTTGACACCCTGAGCCATGGCCGAGTCGGCCTGCTGCTGCTGCTTGGCCGGATCGGCGTCCGCGTTTTGGTAGACCACTGAGCAGTCAGGGCAGAGGTCCTTGACCTTGGCCTCGAAGAGGGGCCGGTCCTGCTGTTCATAACGGGTTGACGCGCGGTCCGGCATCAGGAAGGCGATCTTGCCCGAAGCGGCCTTTCCACCGCCGTCTTTGTCTCCGCTGTCCGAGCCACATGCACTCAGCACGGAAATGGCCAGCAAGGCAGCTGCCCCCAACGCAGCACCTCTCAAGTGGAACTTTTTCATTTCTGGACTCCTTTTAGAGAACCGACGGTCGGACGAGCATCAAAAGACTGTGACTGTCATCACCGAGCATTCCACCGAGTCTAACATTCGTAACGTTACATTTGTCAACGAGTTTGATAGAAATATCGCGAGAAGGCGAAACGGCCATTAAGGTGGGGCTCATGGCAAAGGCAGGGACACCACGGAGGTCGCGCACGGAGCGCCAAGGCCAGATCATCGACGTCGTGCTCGATCGTGGTTTTGCGAGCGTTTCTGAGCTCGTCGAACTAGCTGGCGTCAGCCTCATGACGATCCATCGTGACCTCGACGAACTTGCTTCGCGTGGGCTTGTCCGCAAACTGCACGGCGGCGTTTCCGCATTGCCGACAAGCGTCTTCGAGTCCAGTTCCGATTTCCGGATGCAGCGTCAATCGGAGGCCAAGCTCACACTGGCGCGCAAGGCGCTTGAATTCGTGGAGCCGGGAATGTCGGTCATGCTCGATGACTCCACAACTGTTCTCGCACTTGCCCGGCTTTTGCCTGAAATCGGCCATTTGACGGTGATCTCCAACTATCGGCAGGTGTTGGAGATCTTCCGGGATCAGCCCGATGTGCGATTAATCATGCTGGGTGGACAGTACTCCCCCACGCATGACTCGTTCATCGGCCCGCCGAGCGAAACCGGACTCGATTCCTATGCCGTCGACGTGGTATTCCAGTCGACCTCGACCATCGACGGCGAGCGCGCGTATCACCAGGAGCAGGATGTGGTGATGATGAAACGCGTCATGCTTCGGGCCGGCGCGCGCCGGGTCCTGATGATAGACGGCTCGAAGGTCGGGAAGACCAGCCTTCACCACTTCGCGGCGCTGAATGAGTTCACCGACGTGGTGCTGACCGACGACGTGCCAGCCGAAATGCGCCACCGGATTGCCGAACAGGCTCAGGTGCACATCGCCTAGTAGAGATCAGCCGATCACAATTGGCCTGTGAGAGTAGCAGTGGCTATGTTAGAGTGCTGACGTACTGCCCGGACATTTGAGAAAGGCAACTCATGGCACACATCCTGTCCGCGGGCGACCATTTCGTCGCCCCCGGACTCTTCGTCGATGCGATCCGTGCGACTGTGCCGGACCGAACGGTCCTGCATTTCAGCGAGTTGCTGCTGCCTTGGCCGCTGGAACCCTTCGGCCCGGTCGAAAACGTCATCGAGGCCAGTGGAAAGGTCGATGACCTCATCGAGGCACTCGTCGGCGTCGACATCGCGGTGACGCAGATGGCGCCGTTCACAGCCCGGGTCTTCGAGGCGTGTCCCGACCTGCGTTTCATCGGCGTGTGTCGCGGCGGACCGGTCAATGTCGATCTGGAGTCCGCCACGAAAGCCGGCGTCGCGGTGTCGTACGCGCCTGGTCGCAACGCGCAGGCCGCCGCCGAGTTCGCGATCGGCCTTATGCTGGCCGGCATGAGACGCATCGCGGCCGCCGATGCCGAGCTCAAGGCCGGCATGTGGCGTGGGGACTACTACACCTATGAGAACGCTGGTCTCGAACTCGGCGGGGAAACCGTCGGCCTTGTCGGTTTCGGCGCCATCAGCCGCATCGTCGCTCGGATTCTCCGGGCATTCGGCGCGACGGTGGTCGCCTATGATCCCTTCTCCGATCCGGCTGAAGCGGCTGGTGAAGGCGTGGAACTCATCGCATTGGATGAACTCCTTCGGCGCAGCGCCGTCGTCAGTCTGCACGCCCGGCTGACCCCCGAGTCGCACCATCTCATCGACGCCGAACGCTTGGCGCTTATGCGGCCTGGAGCAGTGTTGGTGAACACCGCACGCGGGGGACTCCTTGATTACGCGCCGCTGCCGGCGCTCCTGGAATCGGGGCGCCTCGGCGCAGTCGCGCTCGATGTCTATGACGTCGAGCCCCCTCCCGCCGATTGGACGCTTCTTTCGGCGCCGAACGTCGTGCTTTCACCGCACCTGGCCGGCGCGACGACGCAGACGGCAAAGAGGGCTGCGGGGATCGTCGCCGGCGAAGTGGCTCGATTCCTCGATGGCGAAGGTTGCCGGTTCATCGCCAATCGGGAGGTTCTCGAACGGGGATCTGCGTGATCGTCGGCGTCGACGTCGGAACGTCGGTGACCAAGGCCGCACTTATCGAACGTGACGGCGTGACCCGCATATCCGCGAGTCGACCGTCGACACTCAATCGACTCGACGGCGGCCGGGTCGAGCAGGACCTCGACGACGTACTGGACTCGATGGCGACGGTCGTTCGCAACGTCCTTGAGACGACAGACGAGCCCGTCGAAGCCGTCGCGATCACTGGCCAGGGCGACGGATTGTGGTTGCGAGACGAAGCCGGCCGCTCCACACGTCCCCCTATATCCTGGATGGATGCCCGTGCCTCCGATGTGGTGCGCCAATGGAGCGCGGGCGGTGCCGACAGCGTCGTCAACCGTATCTTCCAGCTGACCGGTTCGGGTGTCTTCCCGGGGTCCCATGCGGCGCTGCTTGCCTACTTGGGGGAGCACGAGCCCGAATCACTGGAGCGAGCTGCGGTCGCAGGTTATTGCGTCGATGCTGTCCTGCAAAGAATTTGCGGTGTCATCACCGTCGACGCCTCGGATGCCTCGTTGCCGTTCCTCGACGTCACCGAGCGCACCTACGTTGATGCGGCGCTTGACCTGTGCGGAGTGTCGAGGTGGCGTCGACTGCTTGCCGCGCCAGCGCCTCCGCACACCGTCCATCGCCTCGATGCGAACGGCTCGGCCCTGTTCGGTCTGCCCGAGGGCACGCCCGTCACCGCAGGACCATATGACCTGCAGGCCTGCGGCTTTGGCGCCGGCACAACACGTCTGGGAGAGGGCACCATCGTTGTCGGAACGACGCTCAGTTGCCAGGTGCTCACCGATGATGCGTCCATTGCTCCCGACAGCGAGGCGGCCGGCATGTGGCTATGCACGCCCGAACCGTCCAACTACCTCCATGTCATGCCGTCAATGGTGGGCACAGCGAGCCTGGACTGGGTGCTCGAGCTGATCGGCGAGCGGCACGAAGGACTCGACCGACTGCTCGCCGACAGCGAAGCCGGCTCGTCCGGAGTCCGTGCCTTGTCTTTCTTGTCGCCCTCTGGCGAGCGCGCGCCGTTCGTCGACCCCAATGCGCGTGGCCAGTTCAACGGACTGGAACTTGGCACGTCCCGCTCGGACATCGTCCGAGCGATGTGTGAGGCGATTGCCTACGCTGCGCGTCATTGTTTCGACAGTCTCGGCCTTGACGGCGAACTTGGCGGCTGCGGCGGGGGACTGAAATCGACCGCGTGGGCGCAGATCTTCGCCGACGTCATGGGGCAGCCGCTTCACGTGCCGACCGACGATATGGTCGGCGCCCGAGGCGCCGCGTATGTCGCTTGGGAATCGCTCGGGCAACCGGTCGACGCCGAGTCCTGGCGCAAGCAGCGCCGTATCATCGAGCCACGCGCCGAATCGATGGCTGACTACGAAAATGGCTATCGCGACTACCTGGACGCATTGTCAGTCGCCCGCGACAATTGGCGACCGATGTGAGTGGTCGCCTCTTCGTCGGGATCGACCTCGGCACGCAAAGCGTCAAGGTATGCATCGCGGATCGCAGCGGTGTGATTGTGGCGCCTTCATCGCGTCCGTTGTCCAGTATGCGAGTCGGCGTTCGGCACGAACAGGATCCGGCAGACTGGATACAGGTGAGCAGGGCGGCCTTGGCCGATGCCATCGGCAAGCTCGATCCGCCGGCTCGAAAACGCATCTCCGCTGTGTCTATGTGCGGGACCTCTGGCACGATCACCGTCGTCGACAAAGCAGGGGTGCCTCAGATACCAGGCATCATGTACGACGACGCCCGGGCGGCTGACCTGGTCGCCGAGGTGACAGCCGCGGATCCGTGCCGTTGGGAGCGGTTGGGTTACCGCATCCAACCGTCTTGGGCCCTTCCCAAAGTCACCCAGTTGGCACGCGAAAGCCTCCCGCTGGGATCGCATATCGCCCATCAGACCGATGTTGTCGCCGGTGACATCACCGGGGGGCCGGTGGCGACCGATTGGAGCAGCGCCCTCAAGAGTGGCTACGACCTCCTCGAACTGTGCTGGCCGGTTGACGCCTTCGAGTTACTCGGCATATCGGCACTGCATCTTCCCGAAGTCGTAGCACCGGGAAGCGTGATCGGTCACAGTTCGACCGGCTGGGAGTCCTCCACCGGGCTTCCGGCAGGAACGCCGATCGTCGCGGGCATGACTGATGGCTGCGCCTCGCAACTCGGTGCGGGAGCGCTCAAGCTCGGCGATTGGCACAGCGTCATCGGAACGACTCTCGTGCTGAAAGGAGTCAGTGCGGCACCCGTTCACGACACCTCGGGCGCCGTTTATTCCCACAAGGCACCTCACGACGACATGTGGCTCCCCGGCGGAGCCTCGAGCGTCGGCGCAAGGGCGATCACAGCACTGCTTGACGGTGCCGACCTCGACCACCTGGGCCAGGCGGCCGCACAGGCCTGGACGGACAGGACAGACACTTCTTCCGTCGTCTACCCGCTGATCGGGACCGGCGAGCGATTTCCGTTCGTTCAGCCGGACGCGACTGGATTCGTCGTCACGGACGGCGTCGAATTGCCGCTCGAATCATTGGGCGACGGAGCTCGTGCGCTCCTCGGGATTTTCGTGGGCGTCGCCTGCGTCGAACGGCTGTGCTTCGACACGCTCGCGGCTCGTGGCGCGCCGCTGACCGGCCGTCTCAGCACATCTGGTGGCGGAACCCGCAGTCCGTTGTGGACCCAGCTGCGGGCCGATGCGCTCAACCACAGCATCGCGATTCCAGAGTCCGCTGAGCCCGCGCTCGGTATGGCAATCCTTGCCGCTTCTGCTGTCGAGGAGGATTCAATCGTGGGACTCGCCGAAAGCATGACGAGTATCGAGCGTGTTGTCGAACCCGACCCGCACGGTGTCACGGCGATGGCTGAGCGGTATGCCGCGTTCGCAGATCGACTCAATGCAAAGGGATGGCTCACCGTATGACGATCCTGCATCTGGTGCGCCACGGCGAAACCGTATGGCATGCCGAAAACCGATACGCCGGAGTTTCCGATATCTCCCTCACACCGCGGGGACTCGATCAGGCCGAGTCGCTCGGCCGCTGGGCTGCCGCGGCCGGTCTCGACGCTGTCTACGCCTCGACCCTCAGCCGGGCAATCGAGACTGCCCGGCCTGCTGCTTCGGCGACAGGACTTGAACTCGTCACCGACGCCGACCTGGTTGAAGTTGACTTCGGTTTGGGGGAGGGCCTGACCCGCACGGAGATGGCCGAACGATTCCCAAGCGACCTCTCGGCATTCCTTGCCCGGCCAGCGGAGAATCCGCTTCCCAACGGAGAACAAGGGCTCAAGGCGATTCGGCGGTCGCGTTCGGCTCTTGACCGTGTCGTCGCGGGATTCCCCGACGGCCGAGTCCTCATCGTCACGCACTCGACGCTGGTGAGACTGCTCATTTGCTCGGTCGCTGCTATCGATCCGAACGACTATCGGCGCGTGTTCCCACACATAGGCAACTGCGCCTTGAACACTTTGCTCGTGACTCCGGAAGGGACATCCATACTCGGCCTCAATGTGCCGACCGAATGATTGTCAGGATCAAACGAACTGAGCGGCCAGCAGCCCGTCGCCGACCGGCAACAGGACGCTGCGCAGTCGGTCGTCCTCGCCGACCTTTTTGAGCATCTCGCGGATCGCGGCTGTCTCCGGATCGCGCTGCGAAGGATCGGCAACCCGGTCGTGCCACAAGGCATTGTCGAAGGCGATGACGCCACCGGGACGGACGAGGCGGATGGCCTCGTCGAAGTACTCGCCGTACTCGACCTTGTCGCCGTCGAGGAAGACCAGGTCGTATCCCGCATCGGTCAGCCGCGGCAACACGTCGAGAGCAGAGCCGGCGATCAGCCGAAACCGCTGGGGCGCGAAGCCCGCCTCGCTGAAGACCTCACGTGCCAGGCGCTGGTGCTCGGCCTCGAGATCGACCGACGTCAGCACGCCGCCATCGGTCATACCTCGCAAGAGCCACAACCCCGAGATGCCGGTGCCGGTGCCGACCTCGACGATCGACTTGGCCTGCAGCACCGAAGCCAGGAAATGGAGGGCAGCCCCGGCGCCGTTGCCGATCGGCGTGACGCCGACCTGCTTGGCATACTCGCGGGCGTTGACGATGTGCTCGTCTTCACTCAGGTATTCCTCTGCATAGGCGAGGCTTGCTGCGCTGGTGATGGCGTGCTCCTAGATCGTCGGTAAGTCAAGACTAGTGGCACGCGCATGAGTTTCTTGGGAACAGTCAGGCAGTTTTAGGCGTTCTCTCAGTAAGTAAGGGCACGATCTTTAGTATGAAGGCTGAAATTGTGGACCAGGCAACGCTGAACTGGGATGACATCGTCGCGGAGCACTCTTCGCGCGTCTACCGGCTTGCCTATCGACTGACCGGCAACCGCCAGGACGCCGAAGACCTGACGCAGGACGTTTTCGTCCGCGTCTTCAAGTCGCTCGACACCTACGTGGCCGGCAACTTCGAAGGCTGGCTGCACCGGATCACGACCAACCTGTTCCTCGACCGCATGCGCCGCAAGTCCAAAATCCGTATGGACGCCTTCGGCGAGGGTCAGGAAGACCGTGTGCAGAGCGACGAGATCCTGCCCGAGTATGCGGTCCACGACGCCAACTTCGACCCGGACATCGAGGCCGCGTTGGCGTCCCTGTCCGAGGAGTTCCGTGTCGCCGTGGTCTTGTGCGACATCGAAGGACTCTCCTACGAGGAGATCTCCTCCGTCCTCGGCATCAAGCTCGGCACGGTGCGTTCACGCATCCACCGTGGCCGTACGCAATTGCGCGAAGCCCTCGCCCACCGTGCACCCCGCAAGGGTCGTACGCGCGTCTTCGGACCCTTGGGGGCATAAGGCGTGACTCACCTGGGTGTCGACGTAGCGGCGTTCGTGGATGGACAATTGTCCGCACAATCCATGAATGTGGCTCGCTCACACCTCGAAGGCTGTCCCGAATGCCGCAACGCGGTGCGCCAGCAGGAAGCCCTGAAGACACGTATGAGCACGGTCTCGGCGCCGGCGCTCTCTCCCGAATTCCTGGCCTCCCTCAGTGGACTCCCGCAGGCCCGCATCACGCACGAATCGCTCTGGTCCCGCCTGCGCCGCTCGCGCACGGCCCGCTTCGGCTTCGCGATCCTGGGGGCTTCGGTCACCGTCGTGGTCGTTGCCTATGGCGTCGGGGGAGTGCGGGAACAGATCGGTGACAAGATCATCCCGAGCTCCGACCAATACGCGGCGGACTTCTTCGGCGGAACCATTCAGGCGAGGGCCTCACTGACTCCCGCGGCCCTGAACGAGCTCGACGACTCCGGTTGGCCGTGCCGCGAGAGCCTCGCGGGCGACCTGCATCGCGTCGACGCGACGTGGGTCGACAACGGCCAGACGATCGCCCTGACCTACGCGAGCAACACCCACAAGCTCAGGCTCTTCGAGCAAAACGGTGCCCTGGAGACCGATGGCCTCAACGGCTTCGACCACCGCACCATCGGCGACGCCCACGTCTGGGTCCGTGACGGCAAACCGACGATCGTGACATGGGACCACGACGGCGTCGTCTACACCCTGGTGACCGACGCCGGGCGCCCGCACATCGCCCGTGCCCTCAAACAATTGCCGACTCCGAGTCCTGACGGCCCGGCAGAGCGCGTCGGCAACGGCCTCGACCGTATGACGACCTGGATCCTGCCGGCTGCTTAGCCGATTGCCTCTTCGGGCAAGTGGGGGAAGGCCGCCGAACGGTGCTGGAACTCCAGGATGTCCTTGTTCATGATGTGGCCGTCGCGGATCTCGATGGCGCGGTTGATGGTTTCGTCCTTGTCCCAGTCTGAAGGCCCGCCCATGACGATCGGCAGGAACGGCATCAGCGCTTCGCTGACCTCCCAGGTAGCGGAGTCCCAGAGGTAGGACGGGGTGTGGTCGACACCGTAGTAACGGATGTGGTCGCCGACTTCGAACATCGGGTCGGCGAACGACGTCGGCCGCGCCCAGGTGAAACCCATGCCTTCGTCGCAGGAGACGTCGACGATGAGGCTGCCGGGACGAAACGCTTCGAGGTCGTCCTCGCGCAGGTAGGTGAGGGGAGCGTTGGGGTCCTGCAAGGTGCAATTGACCACGATGTCGTTCTCGGCCAAGAACGGCGCGAGGGGCACGCGACCACGGTTCGTGATGACCTGGCTGAGGTAGGGCGCCTCCGGGTCGTGGTCGAACTGGACGATCCGTACCGAGTGGATCGGGGAGCCGACCGCGGCGACGCCACGGTTGGTGAGCACATTGACGTCGTGGACGCCATGCGCGTTGAGAGCTGTGACGGCTCCGCGCGCGGTGGCGCCGAAACCGATGACGACGGCGTTGAGTCGGCGGCCGTAATCGCCGGTCGTGCCCGTCAGTTGTAGGGCATGAAGCACCGAGCAGTAGCCGGCCAGCTCGTTGTTCATGTGGAAGACGTGCAGGCCGAAACCGCTGTCGCTGGCCCAGTGGTTCATGGCTTCCCAGGCAACCAGGGTGAGTTTCTTGTCGATCGCGATCTGGGTGACTTCGCGATCCTGGACGCAGTGCGGCCATCCCCACAGCACTTGACCGTCACGTAGGGAGCGGAGATCGTCGGGCTGGGGTTTTGGCAGCAGCACGATATCGGACTCGGCGATGAGCTCCTCCCGTGGCGCGAGGCGGCCCACAAGTGCTTCCAGATGGCTGTCGGAGACGCCGAACCGTTCGCCGTAGCCCGTCTCCAGAATCATGCGCTCCCGAAACTGTGACTGGATGCGCTCGAAATGTCGGGGGTGGATCGGCAACCGCTTTTCGTCCGGCTTGTTCGATTTGCCGATGACGCCGAGCGTCAGAGGTCGGGTGGACGAGACAGTCATCGTTGCTCCCTAGGCGGGCCAGAATGGCTCCGTGCCTCGGACTTTACGGCACCCGTTCGCCGGTGACCGACGCCCACCGGATGGTCAGCGATGCGTAGGAGGGTTGCGCAGGAGAATCCAGCTGAAGACTGCGAAGAGGAGCATCCACCCGATGATGCCCAGGCGACCGACGACGAACGGCCCGAAAATGGCAGGGGTAAGCGGGACGAAGACATAGACACCGAGGGCGAGTGGGATCCAGCGCACCCAGCCGGCAAGGCCGCCGGCGCGGAGAACCGCGATCCCCGCGACGACGAGGAACAGGCCGATCAGTGTGGATGCAACGCCGTACCAAGCTTCGAGGGTGTCGGTTCTCGGGCTCGGATAGGCCGAGTCCTTCGCACCGATGGCGATGAGCTCGAGGGCCGCTAGGCCGAGCATGGAGAGAGTGGCTGCGTAGAAGCCCATACGGGCGAACTTCGAGGAGCCGGCCTCGGATTTGGCGAAGGCCACGAGAACAATTGCCAGACCGAGGTGCTGAACGAAGAAGAAGGTCTGAGCGATCGTGAATCCGCTTGCGTCGAAGGGATAGCTGAAACGGTCATCGGCCACTGCTGGGTCGGCGACGATCAACACGACGCCACTGAGGGCACCCGCCAGGCCCGACCACAGTCCGATGTGGGCGGCAAGTCGCAGCCGGTTGGTGGTTGGGGACCCCGAAAGAGAAGTTGTCATGGTGTGTTGCCTCCGGAAATTGGACCATGGATATACTAAAGTACACCTGATATTAAGGCAACCTTAAGGCTTTTGATGGATGCAGGGCAAGAACCGGAGACCGTCAACACGATTGCCTTGCTCGGGCGTGCCTACAGCCTTCTCGGCTTCAGGATCGTGGACGGTGTGGTCGGTACCGGATTCCCGCAGAAGCCCTCGCACTCGGCCGTCTTCGCACAGATCTCACCGGATGGATCCCGTCTCACCGCGCTGGCCAAAGGCGCCAATATGACGCCCCAGGCAATGGTTGAAATCGTAGATGAGCTGGTGGACCTGGGTTATGTCGAAAGGCGGGCCGATCCCACCGACCGACGGGCAAAGCTCATCACGCTCACCCCTCGGGGCGAGGCCTGCATACGCGCGGGAAAGGACGTGATCAGCGGACTCGAGGAGCAGATCATTCAGATCGTCGGAGAGAGCGGTCACCGCGATTTGCGGCGGCTCCTGGGGAAGCTGCTCGAAATGGGTTGATCAGGTGGACTCGCTGTCGAACGGCGGCAGTTCGCCGGCGCCGAGCGGCTTCTGGACGACAGCTTTCGTGACGGGCTCGTCGTCGAGGAGGCTGCGACGCACGACTTCGCGCGGGTCGAGGTCGCGCAGGTTGAGCCCGGAGAAGTCCTGACCCATTTCGCGGCCGAGGTCCACCTTGGCGTTGTCGGCCATCTGCTTGAGCGTGCGGACGAAACGTCCGGTCTGGCGGGCGAGGTCGGGAAGCTTGTCCGGACCGAATACGAGCATGGCGACGACGCCGATGACGAACATCTCGGGCCAGCCCATGCCGAACATGGTGGGACCCTACAGCCGTCCGGCGGGCGCCAGGCCGAGCTGCATGCCCGCAAGTCCGCGCGAACGGCCGCTGAGCTTGTCGGCAACGCCCTGGAGTTCCTTCGCGGCGACCGAATCGGGTTCGGACTCGATGATCGGGATGCCGTTGTCGCCGCCGATGCGGAGCTTTTCGTCGAGCGGGATCTGGGCAAGCAGGGGTACGTCATAGCCGAATTTCGCGCTCAGGGCAGTGGCGACCTTTTCGGCGCCGCCGGACCCGAAGATCTCGTGGCGCTCTTCGCTGCCGGGCAGCTGAAGGTATGACATGTTCTCGATGACGCCGACAACGCGCTGGTGCATCATCGAGGCCATCGTCCCGGCCCGCTCAGCGACGGATGCTGCCGCCGACTGCGGGGTCGTCACGACGACGACCTCGGCGTTGGGGAGGTGCTGGCCGAGGCTGATCGCGACGTCGCCGGTGCCCGGCGGAAGATCCAGGAGGAGCGCGTCGAGGTCGCCCCAGAAGACATCGCTGAGCATCTGGACGAGTGCGCGGTCGAGCATAGGCCCACGCCACGCGACGACCTGGTCCTTGCGCGGCTTGAGCATGCCGACGCTGATTACCTTCATGCCCTTGACCGGCACGGGCATGATCATGTCCTCGACCTGCGTCGGGCGGGCGTCGCCCACACCGAGCATGTCTGGGATCGAGTGGCCATAGATGTCGGCGTCGATGATGCCGACCTTGAGCCCGCGCTGAGCCATGGCGAGCGCGAGGTTGACGGTGACCGAAGACTTGCCGACGCCGCCCTTGCCCGATGCGATGGCGTAGACCTTGGTCAGCGAACCAGCCTGGGCGAACGGGATCTCTCGCTCGGTGCGGCCGCCTCGGAGCATTTCCTGCATGCTCTTGCGTTGTTCGTCGGTCATGACGCCCATGTCGACCGTGACGACGCTGGCCGGGGCGACGGTGGCCACGGCGGCGGTGATGTCGCGGTTGAGCGTGTCTTTGAGTGGGCAGCCCGAAACAGTCAGAAGCAACTTGACGGTGATGTCGTTGCCGTCGATCAATACGCCGTCGACCATGCCGAGCTCGGTGATCGGTCGCTTGATCTCCGGGTCATTGACGCTTTTGAGGGCTTCGAGAATCTGTTCTTCGGTGACAACTTCCATGCACTCATCCTACGTGGTGGGACTTTGCCAAGGGTTGCCACGTAGTGGGTTGCCCGGTGGTGATGACCCAGTGGTGAGGGTGGCCCGGCCGGGCCCTAGTCCGATTCGGTGTCGGCGGCATTGTCCTCGAGGTCCCCGAGCAGTCCGCGCAGCTCCGAGCGGAGGAAGTCGCGGGTGGCGACCTCACCGAGGCCGAGTCGCAGGCCGGCGACTTCGCGGGCCAGGAACTCCATGTCGGCGTGCGACTGGGTGTTGGCGTCGCGGTCCTGCTCCTGCGTCACGCGGTCGCGGGCCTCCTGGCGGTTCTGCGCGAGCAGGATCAGCGGGGCGGCGTACGAAGCCTGCAGCGACAAGATCAGTGTCAGGAAGATGAACGGGTAGTCGTCCCAGCGCCAACGGTCCGGTCCGAACGGCGCATTCCACAGGAGCCAGATGAGGATGAACACCGTCATATAGCCCAGGAACCGGGCGGTCCCCATGAAGCGCGCAAACGTCTCGGCGAAGCGCCCGAAACGTTCGGGATCGGATTCGCGGCGCCGGCGGCCGAAGCCGCGGTTGCCAAAGCTCCGCTTGAGGGAGCGCGGCTGATCGAGTCGGGTGCGCTCAGCCATTGAGTGCACCTTCGCTGTCGCGTTCACGCCAGCCCTCGGGCAGCAAATGGTCGAGGACGTCGTCGATCGTGACCACGCCGAGGAGGTGGGCGTTTTCGTCGACCACGGGCAGGGCGACGAGGTCGTATGCCGCGAGCAGGCTCGCGACCTGTTCGAGCGAGGATTCCGGGCGGGGCCAGTCGATGTCGTTGTCGACGATGGCACCGACGAGGGTCGACGGCGGATCGCGCAGCAGCGCCTGGAAATGGACGACTCCCAGGAATCGGCCGGTCGGGGTCTCGACCGGTGGCCGGCAGACGTAGACCATCGCGGCCAGCGCCGGGCTGAGCTCGGGCTCGCGGACCCGGGCGAGCGCCTCGGCGAGTGTGGCGTCGGGCGGCAGGGTGACGGGTTCAGTGGTCATCATTCCGCCGGCGGTGTGCTCTTCGTAGACGAGCAGTCGGCGAACGTCTTCGGCGTCTTCGGGCTCCATCAGGGCAAGGAGCTTTTCGGCCGTGCCCGCGGGGAGTTCACCGATGAGGTCGGCCGCGTCGTCGGGATTCATCTCTTCGAGGACGTCTGCGGCGCGTTCGGGGTCGAGCACGCCGAGGATCTCGACCTGGGCTTTTTCGGGGAGTTCTTCGAGGACGTCGGCCAGGCGTTCGTCGCCGAGCTCGGCGACGATCTCCATACGCCTCTTGTGCGTGAGGTCGCGCAAGGCGTTGGCGAGGTCGGCCGGGCGCATTTCGTCCATCGTGGCGAGCAGGTGGGTCGCGCCCTGGCTCGTTTCTTCGGAGGTCAGGCCGCTGACGTCCTGCCAGTCGACGACGTGATTGGGGCCGCGGCGGCCGAAGCGCTTGCCGGTCTCGTGGACGGCGACCTGGCTGATCGACCAGTCCTTGCGGCTGTCCTGCTCCATCGCGACGTCATAAACGGTGCCGCCGATGCCATCGGCGAGGGTGACGGTGCGGTCGAGGAGCTCGTGGAGCACGAGGGTCTCGGTGCTGCGCTTCTCGAAGCGGCGGACGTTGAGCACGCCGGTGGTGATGATCTGACCGGAATCGAGCGACGTCACGCGGGTCATCGGCAGGAACACACGGCGGCGCCCGAGGACTTCGACGACGAGGCCGAGCACCCGGGGGCGCTGTTTGGCCGAGCGGACCGCGACGACGATGTCACGCAGCTTGCCGACCTGATCGCCCGCGGGATCGAAAACTTCCTGCCCGATGAGTCGGGACAGGAAGATGCGGCTGGGCGTGGCGCTCACGCTCAAACCTTACCGGTCAGCGTGGCTGTCTCGTGGGAGCTGGCAGATCACGCCGAGGTCAGGGCGTTCATCATCAGGATGGATCGCACGACGTCCATGTCGATCTGGTCCGGGTGCCGATAGCGAATGCAGTCCTTGTCCACGCTGAGGCCGCCCAGTCGTGCCTGATGGGCGTTGATGATGTCGGCGTGCGACACGTAGAAGGAGATGTATTCCTCGTGGTTGGCGAATGCGATCTCGACGTCGTCATCCCGCCCGTATGAGGGCAGGCCGTATCGAAAGCTCTCGCTGAAACCGGGGAGTAGCTGGAGGCAGGCTTCCCGCAAGGCTTCCATCGCGGGTTGCCGGTCGGACGGTGCCGCGGCCAAGTAGTCATCGACCTCGGTGGTGGGCGTCATGTGACGTACCATACATCGCCAAAATTGTTTGGGTTTTCGGACGATCGTGTGAGCAATCCCATTGACTCCGGCGTATGCCGGCAAGCACCGCCCTCCCGTTGACCGGAGACCACCGGTCGCCTAGGTTTCTATTCCTAATAGGAATAGGAGTCGGGATGCCTGATGAGACAACGGGAGAGCCGCGATTGCCGACCACGAAGCCAGCGGCATGAGGCTCTCCAACGCCGAGCATGATTCGCACCCGTGGCGCATCACCGAGATTGCGCCCGACTTCACCCTGGAAGACGTCTGGGCCATTCCCGCGTTTGGCCGTGCCGACGACTTTGACCATTTGATCGAAGTGTTGGCCTCGCTCGATCCGGCCGGGGCGGAGTCCCTGCCCACCCGTTTGCTCTTTCGCGTCCGGGATCGCCTCGGCGACTGGTTCGGCTGGGATGACGGCACCAACACGCTCCCCATACCTGGCGAGACCGAGACGACGCTTCGCGCCCGTTTGCCCGAGGACCTGCGCGACTCCACAGCGGATCTGGAGGTCAACACGGGACCGTTCCTCCCGGTCTATCGCACGGACGACGAGTGGGCCGCAGAACTCTCGAACCAGACCGTTCACGCCATCATGCACATCGTCTGGATCGACAAGGGCGAAGGCCGCTACCAGGGACAGATGGGCGTCTACGTCAAGCCTCGGGGCCGGTTTGGACCGGCCTACATGGCCGCCATCGCACCGTTCCGCCACTGGATCGTCTACCCCGCGCTGATGCGCCAGATCGAGCGAGCCTGGAGTCGGCGCGGACCCTAGGCGATTGCCGGGCGCATCAGTCGATGAGAGTCCGCTTAGGCCGCACGACGCAGAACTCATTGCCCTCCGGATCAGCCAGCACCGTCCACGACTCGGTGCCGGATTGGCCGATGTCGACCCGTCGCGCACCCAGAGCCAGAATCCGCTCGATTTCGGTGTCGCGATCCTCGGCGGTGGTCGTGAGATCGAGGTGTAGGCGGTTCTTGACTATCTTGGACTCGGTCACAGGCATGAAGCACATCCCCAACGGAGCGTGCTCGTCCGGCCCGATGACGACCTCCCTTTCACGTACAGAGAGGATCGCCCAGCCCAGCGCCTCAGCCCAAAAGTGGGCCAGGCCGGGGAGGTCATGGGTGTCTACGACGATGTGATGAACGGTCAGTGGCATGTCAACCAGTGTGTTCGACGGTTGGTGTTCACGAAAGATGCTCCGGCTCGGGCCGGGCCTTGTGGCCCTCGTCCGCCCCGACCGAGTCCTGTGACGAGTCCGCGCCCGTAGCCGTACGCGCCGTGCCCGCGGGAACGAGGCTCACGATGACCGACTTCGAGGTCGGGGTGTTGCTGCCGGTCGCGGTCGAGTCGAGTGGCACGAGCGGGTTGGTCTCGGGATAGTAGGCAGCGGCCGACCCGCGCGGGGTGTCATAGGCCACCAGTCGGAAGTTCTCGGCGACCCGGTCTACATCGTCATCTTCCCAGCGGGCGATGAGGTCGACGAAGTCGCCGTCCTTGAAGCCCAGTCCGATGATGTCGTCGGAATGGATGAAGACGACGCGTCGACCGTCCTTGATGCCGCGGTAGCGGTCGCTGTGGCCGTAGATCGTGGTGTTGAACTGGTCGTGGCTGCGCAAGGTCTGCAGCAAGAGGTGGCCCTCGGGGACCTGTAGTGCCTCGATCGGGGAGGCGACGAACTCGCCGAGCCCAGACCTCGTCGTGAATGTGCGCGAGTCGCGTGGCGGGTGGGGGAGGACGAATCCGCCGGGCCGGTCGACCTTGGCGCTGTAGTCGGCGAAACCCGGGACGACGCGTGAGATGTGATCGCGGATCTTGCCGTAGTCGGCGCGCATCCCGGCCCAGTCGATGCCGTGGCGGTCACCGAGCGTGGCCTCCGCGATGCCGGCAACGATCGCGACTTCGGACCGCAGGTGCTCACCGGCGGGTTCGAGCGGCCCGCGTGAGGCGTGGACGGACGACATCGAGTCCTCGACGGTGACGAACTGTTCGACGTCGTCGTGCACGTCTTTCTCGGTGCGGCCCATCGTCGGCAGGATCAGAGCGACGTCACCGCATACGAGGTGCGAGCGATTGATCTTGGTCGAGATCTGCACCGTCAGGTTTGCCTTGCGCATCGCGTCCATCGTGACGTCGGTGTCGGGCGCTGCCTGGACGAAGTTGCCGCCGAGGGCGACGAACACCCGTGCCTGGCCATCTCGCAGCGCGCGGATCGCGTCGACCGTGTCGAAACCGTGTTTGCGCGGAGGCTCGAACCCGAACTCATCCCGCAATGCGTCGAGGAAGCGCTCGGGCGGCTTCTCCCAGATGCCCATCGTGCGGTCGCCCTGGACATTGGAATGCCCTCGCACCGGGCACAGGCCGGCGCCACGCTTGCCGATGTTGCCCTGGGCGAGGGCGAGGTTGACGATTTCCTTGATCGTGGCCACCGAGTTGTGGTGCTGGGTCAAGCCCATTGCCCAGCAGTAGATCGTCGCACCGGAATCGCGGATCATCTCGGCGGCTTCGGTGATCTGTGCGCGGCTCAGGCCGGTCGTCGACTCGACGAAGGACCAGTCCACCCCACGCATGTGCTCGGCCCATGTGTCGAACCCGGTCGTATGGGCGTTGATGAAGTCCTTGTCGAGTGCGTCCCAATCCACCAGGAGCGAACCGACTGCCTGGAAGAACGCCAGGTCGCCGTTGATCCGGATCGGCAGGTGCAGGTCGGCCAGGTCGGTGCCCTTGCCGACCACGCCGCGGGGCTTCTGCGGATTGCGGAAGTTGACGAGGCCTGCCTCACGAAGCGGGTTGATCGAGATGATCTTCGCGCCGCGGAGCTTGGCGGTCTCGAGCGCGGAGAGCATACGAGGGTGGTTGGTGCCGGGGTTCTGGCCGGCGATGACGATGAGCTCGGCGTCATAGATGTCGCGGAGGCTGACACTGCCCTTGCCGATGCCGATGGATTCGGCAAGGGCCACGCTCGTCGACTCGTGACACATGTTGGAGCAATCGGGCAGGTTGTTGGTGCCATAGGCCCGGATAAACAGCTGGTAGAGGAACGCCGCTTCGTTGGAGGCTCGCCCTGAGGTGTAGAAGACCGCTTCGTCGGGACTGGCGAGGCCGTTGAGGTGGGACGCGATGAGGGCGTTGGCGTCGTCCCACGAGATGGGTTCGTAGTGGCTGCCCCCGGACCGCTTGACCATCGGCTCGGTGATGCGGCCCTGCTGTCCGAGCCAGTGCTCGTCGTGGCCGTCGAGGTCGGCGATGCTGTGGTTGGCGAAGAACTCCGGCGTCGCCCGCTCCCGCGTGGCTTCCTCGGCCACGGCCTTGGCGCCGTTTTCGCAGAACTCGGCCGTATGACGGTGTTCGGGGTCCGGATCGGGCCAGGCGCAGCTCATACAGTCGAAGCCGTCGGCCTGATTGAGCTTCAGCAAGGTTTTGGTGGCGCGCTTGAACCCCATCTGCTTGACACCGCGCTGAAGGGCGACGCGGACTCCGGTCACGCCTGCGGCGGCCGACTTCGGCTTGGAGACGTGAACCTTTTCACCCTTCCCCGGGCTGCCAGTGTCGATGGTCATCGCTGCGCCAGGTGGGGGACGGACTGACCGATCGCGGAAGGCACGTCTATGGCCTGCGTGACTGCTCCGGTGGGGACGAGGCGCACGACCTGGGAATTGTGCGTCCAACGCTCGATGGCGTCGTCCCGGTCCTTGAGGTTGAGCCGGCCGGTCCGGAGCGCCGAAGTGACGACTTCCCAGTGCTCGGAGGCTGGGGTCAGGACCTCGGCGGTCGCTTGGGCCTCGGCGATCAGGTGCCGGTTGGCCTTGCTGCGCAACACGAGCGTGACCGTGGTCTGAGCCTCGATGCCGGGAAGGGGTTGTTCGCCGCCGTTGGCCACGACACAGACAGCGTCGCCGACCCATTCGTGCCACACGGGATGGGGATGACCGTCATACGTCACCCAGACCAATCCGGACTTTTTGGCCAGTTCGGCGACGAGCGCCTCGGGGAAGTCTGTCATGTTTTCAGAGTACGCCGGACACCTCGATCGGACTCACGGTGTTGTCGACGGGTGCGACAATGCCGGTCGTACCCTCGAGCGCCTCGAGTCCGCGAATGAATTTGCCGATCTCCCTGATCGCGAGTCGGCCTTCGGGCACCCACGCCGCGGCTGCGTGGAACACGTGCACCTGGCGGTCCCAGACCTGAAGGTCGCAGGGAACGCCTGCCGAGACGAGCCGGTTGGCCATGAGCTCGGCGTCGGCCATGAGGACTTCGAGGGAGCCGATGTGAATCAGGGCCGGCGGAAGGTCGGACATCGGCATGTTGACCGGACACACGCGCAGACCGGAAACACCGCGCTTGACCTCGAGCTTGTCGGCAACATCGCTCAGGCGAGCGATGGCATGCGCCGGGAACGTCTGGCAACGGTCGGCGTTGCGATGGCTCAGCTTGCCGGCCGGGTCCAGATCCAGAAGAGGCGAGATCGCCACCACGCCGGCAGGTCGGCCCCAGCCGTTGTCGATGACGGCGCGGGCGACGCAGAAGGCGAGATAGCCGCCGGCCGAGTCTCCGGCGATCGTGATGTTCTCGGGCTTGTAGCCCTGTTCCATGAGCCAGCGGAATCCGTCGATGCAATCGAGGATCGTGTTGACGATCGGTTCGTGGGGCATCTGCCGGTAGCCGACATTGAGCACAGGCTGCTTGGAGGCATGGGAGATGCGAGACACGAGGCGGCGATGAGTGTTGAGACCGCACGTGAGGAAAGCGCCGCCATGGAAGTAGAGGATCGCGTGCTCGTTGCCACCGTGGATGTCTTCGACACCCTTGGCCTGGAGCCATTCGCTCGGGCAGTCGGCGAGCTCGACGCTGCGCCACATCGTGCCTTCGTGGACGGGCAACAGCCGGGCCGCGTGATCGATGAAGTTGGGAGGTGCAATGTCGAACGGCAGCCGCGCCCACAAACCGAGGACGGGGCGCACAGTGTGGCGCAAACCGAAGCCGAGCAATCGCGACTGCGGGCTGGCACCCTTGAAAAACTGTGGTTTGACCGCGAGCGACAAATGCGAACCCATTTGAACTCTCTCTCCCGTGTGAAGAATTCTTTACGAGTTGTTCACGTTGAGTGACTTGCGCCACACTTCATCGTTAGCGTAACGCGCAGATTCCACAGATTCTTCGTTATGGGCAAGGATGGGTAAATGTCGTTCATGCCACCCACAGACTCGATGTTTCTTCTTGGCGAGTCCCGCGAACACCCGATGCACGTCGGCGGACTTCAGCTCTTCGTCCCCCCAGAGGGCTCCGGACCCGAGTATGTCCGCGAGCTCCTCGACACCTTCCGGGCGACGGACAACATCTCGCCCACGTTCCGCAAACGCCCGGCAGAACCGGTCGGATCGCTGGGCAACACCTGGTGGACTTACGACGACACGATCGATTTCGACTATCACATCCGTCATTCGGCGGTCCCTAATCCGGGCCGGATCCGTGAGCTCCTGCAGCTGACGTCCCGCTGGCACGGTTCCCTGCTCGACCGGCATCGCCCGCTCTGGGAGGCACACGTCGTCGAGGGACTCGCAGACGGCCGGATCGCCGTCTATAGCAAGATCCACCACGCCATGGTCGACGGCGTCTCGGCACTCAGACTCACGCAGCGGTCGCTCAGCGAAGACCCGAATGCGATGGACTGTCTTCCGCCGTGGGCAAATCAGCCTGGCAGGGCAAGGGAACCGAAGGAAAGCGGCGGCTTCAGCCCGATGGGTGTCCTTCGCGCCGGCCTCGGTGTCGCCGGCGACGTCGCCGGTCTGGCGCCGGCCTCGTTGAAGATCGTCAACCAGATCATTCGCGATGGCGACATCACGTTGCCGCGCGCACCGAAGACGATGCTCAACGGCCCGGTCGGCGGGGCACGTCGCTTTGCCGCGCAGTCGTGGGAGATCGATCGCATCCGGCAGGTCTCGAAGTCGTCCGGCACCACGCTCAACGACGTTGTCCTCGCGATGGTTTCGGGATCGTTGCGTGACTATCTGCTGGAGCAGCACGCCTTGCCCGATGAGCCGATGACGGCCATGGTTCCGGTCTCGCTCGCATTGCGAGCCGAATCCGCGGGAAAGGGAGGTGGCGGCGGCAACGCGACCGGTGCCATCGTGGTCAATCTCGCGACCAATCAGGAGAGTGGCGCGACGAGGCTCGAGGAGATCGCGTATTCGTCGAGGCAGGCGAAGAAGGTCCTCTCCGGACTCTCCCCGATGCAAATCCTCGCGTTCTCGGCCCTGCAGATGGCGCCGATGGCGATGGCAACGGTGCCGGGGTTCGTGAAGTACACCCACCCGCCGTTCAACGTCGTGGTGTCGAACGTCCCCGGTCCCCGCAATCCGATGTACTTCAACGGCGCGAAGCTGGACGGTCTCTATCCCGTGTCGATCGTGACGGATGGACAGGCCATCAACATCACGCTCACGAGCAGGGACAAGTACCTCGACTTCGGCATCATCGGTTGCCGCAAGAGCGTGCCGCACCTGCAGCGGCTGCTGACTCATCTCGAAACGGCTCTCACCGAGCTCGAGCAGGCCTGGGGCTGATCCTCCCGCGAATCATCGGGCCGACGACGCGTCGGGCAGACTAGGGCGAGTGTCCGTCTTCCTCGCCCTGATCGCCGTCCTCGGCGTCTCTGCCTCGGGCCCGCTCATGGCCGGAAATGCTGCACCGGCGCTCGCGATCGCCTTCTGGCGCAATGCCGGCGGTGCCGCGCTCATCGCACCGTTCGCGGTGGCGCGGAACCGCACCGAGCTGCGCGCCCTCAGCGGCCGCCAATGGTTGTTGTCGGCGCTGGCCGGAGCAATGCTCGCCGCGCACTTCGCTGCCTGGGTGTCGGCCCTCAAGCTCACCTCCGTCGCGGCGGCGACCGCCCTCGTCACGACCCAGCTCATCTGGGTCGTGCTGATCGACCGGATCAAGGGCGTGAAGCCGTCGGCGGCCGTCCTTGCCGGAATGGCGCTGTCCATCAGCGGCGTGCTCGTCATCTCCGGTTTCGACTTCGCGTTGTCGACCCGCGCGATCACCGGTGACGTGCTGGCGGTCCTCGGCGGCCTTTTCGCCGCGCTTTACCTCGTCGTCGGCAGCGAAGTCCGCAAGACACTGTCGACGACGGCATACACGCTCCTTTGTTACGGCTTCTGCGCGCTCTTCCTGGTGACCGCGTCATTGGCCTTCGGCGTGCCCCTCACCGGCTTCACCATGAAGTCGTGGCTCCTGATCGCCGCGGTCACGATCGCCGCCCAGCTGCTCGGCCATTCGCTGTTGAACCACCTGCTCGCGGTGATGAGCCCGATCGTCATCTCCCTCGTCATCCTGCTCGAAGTGCCGGGCGCTGCGCTGCTCGCCGGAGTGTTCCTCGGACAGACGCCGCCCTGGGG
>JALYQD010000056.1 GCA_030856025.1 Actinomycetota bacterium | reverse complement strand
TCGCCACAGAAACCCGGCTGATCATCGTAATGAACGGCGTTGGGGGCGCCATCATGACAGCCGCCGGACCTGTTGAACGAGTGAACGATGTTTCCGAAACCGTCGAGTCCGGCGCCGCAGGGTCCGGTTTGCGGCCCACGCGTCTCAGCAGCGCTCGAAGCCGCCAGCACACCGGTTGACGCAACCAACACCAATGCTATCGCGCCCTTGGCCTTCCACGAAACGGACATCTGATCGCCTCACTTTTTAGGGAACGGTACTGCGGGGACTAACCTCAAGCGATAAAGCTGGAAATACAAATCGCCGTCGCTGGATTCCTCAATCGAGAACGCGATGCCAGGTCCTACAAATGCAGATACCGCTTGTTGAAGCGTATGCTGTCCGATGGAGCGACCGTTTCGCATGTCGATAATATCAACCTTAAACGAGAGGTATTTCGAGATGTCCTTGGCAGGCACCACACCGCCTTCCCTACCTTGCGGCCTCATAGGGGCTGGGGACCAATCCTTGGTCGCTTCCGCGTAAATGACCACTAAGGTGTCAACGCCGTACACGTGCAGCGATAGAACTCTGCTGTACGGCTTAGCCACGTGAGGCTGCCGTCGATCGACAGACATGAACTTTGCCGAGGGAAACCGAACATTACCAATCCTCAGCGGCGTGGCGCGGCCTGTTCGAATGTCGATAATTGCAAACTCAAACGCCGTGACAGGGCTAACTACGACAGACGACTCGTTGCGGCGAGCCATTCTGCGAAAGGTGGGGTCACCCAACATGCTGGTGAAGGGGTCTTGGATAGCACGGATTGAATCCAGGCCCGTGCTCCAGACGACGAAGGGTGAACCCTTGGCGCCGGGCATAAGCAGCTTGTTGACTAGGATCTCACGCGAGTTCATCGACAAAACCTCTTGCCCTTCTCTACTCACCTGAGGCTGTGCAACATTCTGACCGGGCTTCAGTACGGACAGCCGCGACCCCGCAATCGCAACGCTCCCGTCAGACAACGCGGCCACCGAGTGGATCAGGCGCAGTTCGCCCGGCCCTTCCCCGGGTCGGCCAGTCACTTGTTGCAGCCGTCCACGACTGTCAAACCACGCAATCCGACCGGCGTCTGTGATTGGCGCTACCACGTAGCCTCCGTCCGAACGCTCAACAATGCGGCTGCTTGCGGTGAACCCAAATGCTGCAGACTCAGGGACTTTCAGCTGAAGCACGGGCTCGAAGTGCGCACGCACTTGCGCGTTGGCGGCGCGCACAGACAGCAAGCCAATAGTCGCCGACAAGCAACCAACCCACGCTGCAAAGTTCACATGCAGGGGCGTGCGTCGGCCCCGAAGCCGCGGAAAGTTCATGGAGTGGCCGATCCGAAAAGGTCAATTGCTCGTGGTGTAAAACAGCTTACCGACTGGATGGGATGGCATCGGCGTCGGCAGAACGTTGTGTGAGTTGTCATCAATGTCGACACGGGGAGTGAATGACAATCAGACGCTTAAGTGCTGCCCCGCATGAATACGACGAGATCGCAGATCATGCAAGGCACACTGTACCGCACTAGGAGATGTGATAGTGGTGCGTGCAGTTGTTTACGCAGCGCTGTGAGGGCAGAGGCCACAAGAACAAGAGCGCGAGCGATGAGGACTCGGTATCGTCCCACGGCCGCCCGTACTCGTTGAGGGGGCTGTTCCAATTCGTGACGTCCTCCCAAAAAAGTTGGGCAGTTCAAAACTAGAGTAAGTTCGCTGCTTCCCGGTCCGTACCGAGGAGGCCAGGACCATGAAGCGATCGAAGTTTTCCGAGGAGCAGATCGCCTATGCGCTGCGCCAGGCGGAGAGCGGGACCCCGGCGGCTGACATCTCCCGCCAGCTGGGCATTAGCGAGGCGACCTTCTACCTCTGGAAGAAGAAGTTCGCCCATCTGGGCGTGAGTGAGCTGCGCCGCTTGCGCCAGATCGAAGACGAGAATCGTCGGCTCAAGCAGCTGGTGGCCGATCTCACCCTCGACAAGGCGATGCTGACGGAAGCCCTCAGAAAAAAACTCTGAAGCCGGCACGCCGCCGGGTGCTGGCCACGTGGTTCCAGACCGCGTATCAGGTCAGCACCGTCCGGGCATGCCGGCTGGCAGGACTCAGCCGCACCGCGTGGTATCGACGCCCCCAGCGTGATCCCCAGGACGCGCTGCGCACGCGCATTCGCGAGATCGCGCTGGCTCGCCCACGGTTCGGGGCCCAGCGCATCCACGTGATGCTGCGCCGCGAGGGCTGGACGGTGAATCACAAGCGCGTTCGCCGCCTGTATCGCCTGGAGGGGCTCCAGGTCCGGATGCGGGTCCGGCGCCGCAAACACATCGCCTTGCACCGTGGCCCGGCGCCCGCACCGGTGGGCCCGTGCGACCGCTGGAGCATGGATTTTGTGCACGATCAGTTGGCCGACGGACGCCCGTTTCGCGTGCTCACGGTGGTCGATCAGTGGAGTCGCTCCAGTCCGGTCCTGGAGCCCGCGTTTTCCATCCGGGGTCATGACGTCGCCATGGCGCTCGACCGGGTCATCGGCGTGCACGGGACGCCGCAATCGATCACCGTCGACCACGGCACCGAGTTCATGTCGCGGGCGCTGGAAGACTGGGCCTACCAACGCGGTGTGGCGCTCGACTTCACGCGACCCGGCAAGCCCACGGACAACGGGCATATCGAGTCGTTCAACGGGCGGCTGCGGGATGAATGCCTGAACGTGCATCAGTTCGTCTCGCTGGCGGACGCGGGCGCGAAGATCGAGGCCTGGCGATGTGATTACAATGCAGTGCGACCGCACAGTTCGCTCGGGCACCTGACCCCGATCGAATTCATCACCCAACGTCAGGGACAGAGGACCCACGAAGCAGCGTCACTCTGATTCCGAACTGTGTCTGAACGGGGCCAACGTCAGGCGGCCTGACAGTCTAGCTTTCAACTGTGTCCTTGACGGGTAAGGTTACGCTTCAGGTTCAGCCATGAGAATCATGAGTACGACCGGAAGAAGGGCCGCACTAAGGAGTGAGTAGGTAGTCGGTGTGTACGATCGTCACTCTGGCACGACTCGCTTAGGAG